>NZ_JBHFKT010000018.1:0-109332 GCF_042879335.1 Photorhabdus sp. RM96S
TGCTGGTTAAGGTCGCGGTGACCTGCCCCTGCGCGTTACTCACCGGATTGCTCTGTTTCGTCAGTTTTAACCCGTCAGCTTTTGCGTCGGTCTGCCAGTCAATGTCGATCGCTTTATCCGCTACCGGCTTGCCATGCCCATCCACCACCGTCGCCGTGAAGGTATAACTGTCAGTGCCGTTGTTGTAGCGTACTTTGTCTTTATCCACATCCACCGTCACGCTGGTGACATAATAGCTGGTGCTGAACTCCGTAAAACTGACTTTTCCGTTCGCGTTCACCGCCGTCTGCTGGCTGGCCGTTTTCGCCGATACCTGCACATCTTTCACTGCCACTGTGCTGGTTAAGATCGCGGTAACCTGCCCCTGCGCGTTACTGACCGAATTGCTCTGTTTTGTCAGGGTTAACCCGTCAACCGCTGGGTCGGTCTGCCAGTCAATGTCGATCGGGTGACCCACCACCAGATTGCCGTGCCCATCCTTCACCGTCGCCGTGAAGGTATAACTGTCGGTACCGTTGTTGTAGCGCTTCTTGTCTTTATCCACGTCCACCGTCACGCTGGCGACATAGTAACTGGTGCTGAACTCCGCAAAACTGACTTTTCCGTTCGCGTTCACCGCCGTCTGCTGGCTGGCCGTTTTCGCCGATACCTGCACATCTTTCACTGCCACTGTACTGCTTAACGTCGCGGTCACCTGTCCCTGCGCGTTACTCACCGAATTGCTCTGCTTCGTCAGTTTTAACCCGTCAGCCTTTGAATCTGTCTGCCAGTCAATGTCGATCGCTTTATCCGCTACCGGCTTGCCATGCCCATCCACCACCGTCGCCGTGAAGGTATAAATATCAGTACCGTTGTTGTAGAGCGGCCCCTCTTTATCCACCGTCACGCCGGTGACTCGATAACTGCTGCTGGACTCTGTAAAACTGACTTTTTTATCCGTAGTAACACGTTCGCCATTAATACTGACACTGACTTGTATATCGGATAATGGCGTTGTACTTGTTAATGTTGCAGTCTGTTGTCCATTTTTATCTGTTGTCTCTGAATCAGGCTTTAATTTCAATCCAGGATCTTTTTTATCCGTATCCCAAATCAATTTTGCATTTTCTATCGGCGTTTTTTTGTCAGCGCCAAACAGAGTAGCTGTATAAACATATTTCGCATTTCCATCAGCAATTAAAGGATCGGTTGTGTTAACACTCAAAGAAATATTACGTTGTAATACATGAGCTTGTATTTGCACCCTTAGCTGATCATCTTTACTTGTACCTGTTATAGTATAGTCATTTTTTCCATCAGTCTGATATTCCGGTAACTGAATGGTATAACCATTAGTACTTTCTATATTTATAATCCCGCCATTCTTCTGGAATAACTCAGGCATATCCCAAATCACATTTTTGAATGGAGTATCAGATTGAATTTGTATTGGTTTAACTTCACCACCGTAACTACTAATTTCTATTACAGGGACCAGTAACCTAAAATGTTGCTGTTTTTTCAGATAATTCAAAATAATATTATTATTTCTTTCAACTAAGTCGTAACGACTGCCGGCCAAGCTTCGTAGTGAAGAGACATTTTCTGGTGAAAGTTGTTCTGACAACGGAACACCAAATCGGTAATTCACATTGAATGAAAATATACCATCACTTTTTCCCTCTTTTCCTAATTTATAGTCAATCCCTGCTGTGATCAGTGGAATCGGGGTATAATTTACCCCAATAGTTGCCGCATAGGGATCTTTTTGTCTCTTGTTCTTTCCAAATAATGCAACATTATCACCAAAATATTGTTCATATTTTATTTTGGCACCGAGTGACGGCATCGAAGGTAAATACATGTCGGCAATAAGGTCATAACCATTGGCAGGGCGCTCATAATAATTGGTTAAATCACGGGAATTATGCCAATTACTCAGGCGAAAATATGCGTTAGCAGACATTTTTAGGTAGTTAGTCCATAGTTCACCACCCAGGCTGAATCGGCTATTATTGCCGGTTAAATCATTATCGTAAAAAGTGTTCGCCCCATACATCCAGTCATTTATAAATAAACGGCTTCCAACACCTAAATTCACGGTGTCACGGTTATCTTTATGACGATATCCATATTGACTGTAAACAAGCCAATGATCTTTATCATCATAAAAAGGAACGAGTAAGTCTACAGAACTTTCATCCAAGTGCCCATGATGATCAACTTTTAGATCAATTTTGGCTGTACCAAACTGGGATAACCATTTCTGAGTATTACTTGTTATCTGACTATTTAACTTGTTGACAATATAATCCTGGGCTAATTTTTTCGGATCTTTATTTAATAACCCAAGGAATTCGGGGCCACGAGAGAGAATTAAAGGAGGAGTATTTTGATTATCATCTTTATGACTATTTTCATATAACTGGGGTATTTTGGGTTTTTCACCACCATCGTTTTTTCCTACTATGCTTCTCTTTGATAAAAAATTACCACATCTCCTCGGCTCTGATCGCTTTTTCTCTTTATAAGTAACGTTTTCGTGTAATTTATTGCCAGCCTGCTCGGTTATCTGTTTTTTGCTATCAATATTATGCTCTATAACTGCTTTTGGGTATTCCTGACAATTTTCAATACCAATCAAAGACTTTACTGGCTCAGATAAAGCAGGATAACTTTTTAGTAGCATAATCGCTGCAAACAAAAAACAAACGATTAGCACACTCTTATTTATACTACGGAAAGTACGATTAATGTTCATCAGTAATACCATAAAGTCATTGCCGTTATATTCAGTTGTCACTACTGAGCACATTAAATTACTTTCTATGATTTTGTATAATGAAAATAAATTATCAGTCGATAACCATAAGTAATCACTTAGCAAAATAAAAGTCGTCGTAAATGCTTTCCTAATACAGCATTAAGTATTTATACCCGTCATCTTTTAAGCTGCCTCTTTGTTGGCTGCACTCGCTCACCCCGGTCACATCGTTATCTATGCTTCCGGGGATTCGTTCCCTTGCCGTCGCGATGCAACTTGAAATCCATAGGGTATATTATGATTTTTCCGGCAGTTGGACTCGAACATTAATCACTCGTCCATCGGGGATATCGCATAGTTCACCATCATTATAATAAATGACTTCTCCATTGCCATTAACGTTCTTGACGCGCCTATTTTGAGCAAATATCGGCGCATCTTTATTTTGACGATGATAACATTCGATGGTTATATTGCCATTAGATGGATCTACTGATTCACAAACCCAAATCAGATTTAACCCGTTGCTATCTGCTGGGACGATAGTACCACCGTGAATTCCCCATGCCCCATCTTTAGCGAAACCGTTGCAACCGCTAATGCGATATTTCCCTGTCTCTATCCGCTCAACAATCATACCTTCCGCTTCACGAGTGAGATCATAAGTTCCGTCTGGATGAATATTCACTACGGGGCTGGATACTTTGAGATTGCCGTTAGTATCGGCGATACAGTTATCATTAAAAACTGCAATAGGATTACCGTTATATTTTAACTTATCGCCAACTGTCAGCCTGCCATATTTTTTTTCATTGCAAATATCAAAATCCGATGATCCGTCACCTGGAAATCCAACGTAGGCCGTTCTTGTTGCCCCTTCATAAAACTGCAAATATGCATGTCCGCCTGCATCGTATGCTACGTTAAAAACACCCCCAGCCCCCTTTAAATTCGCCGACCCAGCATCAATCCGACCCGCCGGAGAAACAGAGAAAACCCGATTGTTATTAATATATGCCGCCAACTCTCCACCAATTGTTAATTTGCTAGATTTTTTTTCGTTGCAAATATCAAAATTCGGCGACCCGTCACTTGGAAATCCAACATAGGCCGTTCTTTTTGCTCCCTCAATAAACTGAAAATATGCATGTTTACCCGTATCATGGGTTATGTTAAAAACTCCCGCGTTCCCCCTTATATTCGCTGACGCGGCTTCAATCCGCCCCGCAGGAGAAACAGAAAAAACCCGTTTGCCATTAATATCTATTGTATATCCGTAGGTATCAACGCTACTGCCACGCACAATACCTGTTTTAATATAATTGTCATACCAGTTGTAAAGCGTAAACCCGACTATTTCACTTGTCGGTTTGGCGCCCTGTAAAGAAACTAACATCGTCTCATTACGTTCAGTGGGCAGTGTTTCAACCTGTTTAAACCTAAAATACTGTGGATAATTCCCCCCATTGGTCGATACCGCATTTTTCGCCAATTCTACTGTTTCCGATAAGCCGAGGTTTTTCACAAACGCGTTTTTGTCAGGAATATCTGCGCCATTTTGATTTTTTGCCAATCGGTTATTAGCGTTATCATTTACATCAGAAACAAGCTTCTGCGTTACCGCGAGGGTATTGCTATTACCTATTTTATCTGTGAGCTGAGTAACACCTTTTTGTGTTAATGAAGCATCTGGTACTTTTATTGCTATTTTTTGTTCTAACGCTCTATTTAATTGAACAATAAGTTTAGCTACATCCCCATCATCCAGAATATCATTGCCGGAATATGTTGCGATAAAATCAGCCACAACAGATGTTATTGTCGACGACTGACGTAATACCTTGTTGAGTAAATGAGTAGTAATATTTTCTGGTGGAAACCCCGTCTTTAAACTCCGGCTTTCTTCATATCCTTCTTGGCTCACCACATTAGCATTATTACTAATAGAAAAAGCTTTAAAATCATTTTTTTGACTCATATATCCTCCTAAAATAAAAAAACATCATTTCATAATCAACATGTTGAATTATCGTAAAAATCGTTCTGCATAATTTATTTAAATTATAGTCTATCTCGAAAAAACAATAATAAAACTTTCTTATGACTTAGGTAGTTAACTATTTTTGTACCACTGGCAACAATAAAAAATTAAATATTTTCAAACCAGAAAGATATCAAAACTATTTGTGCTTAATCTCTGTAAATGACTATTCTCCTTCCAATTTCCTCTCGAAAATTTTCGTAACAATATTTCCAAGCTTTCAAACTGAACTTTGTACTTGTAGCCGCCGACAGGTAAACTATCCTCCTTTTTGTTTTACTGTCAAAAGTGAAGAAAAATAGTGAGTAACATAAAACTAATCGTCGGTCTGGCTAATCCCGGTGCTGAATATGCCCAAACCAGACACAATGCCGGAGCCTGGTATGTTGATCTACTCGCTCGGAGCCACAATCAATCACTAAAAGAAGAGAGTAAATTTTTCGGTTACACTGCCCGGATTAATATGTGCGGTCATGATATTCGTCTGTTAGTGCCAACGACATTTATGAATCTCAGTGGTAAATCTGTCGCTGCCCTCGCCTCCTTCTACCGTATTCAGCCGGATGAAATTCTGGTGGCTCATGATGAACTCGATTTACCGCCAGGGGTGGCAAAAATGAAGCTGGGTGGTAGTCATGGCGGTCATAATGGCTTGAAAGATATTCAGAACAAATTTGGCAATAACCCTAACTTTTATCGCTTACGTATTGGTATCGGCCATCCCGGCGATAAAAATAAAGTTGTCGGTTTTGTGCTAGGCAAACCACCAGCCAATGAACAAAAGCTGATTGATGATGCGATTGATGAAGCACGGCGTTGTACTGATATCCTGATGAAACAAGATATGGATAAAGCGATCAACCGCTTACATAGCTTCAAAGCCAGCGTTTGATGACATGGAATCGATAAATCTTGTCTGTAAGATCGTGATAGCCCGTCATTCCGTGTATAATGGCGCCAATTTTTTTGACTCTTCGAAAAGGCTGACACAGCCTTTTGATTTATAAGTAAATTAAGGTGAAAATCATGGGATTCAAATGCGGTATCGTTGGCCTGCCTAACGTCGGAAAATCAACCTTATTCAATGCGCTGACTAAAGCCGGTATCGAAGCAGCAAACTTCCCGTTCTGCACCATTGAACCTAATACTGGTGTCGTCCCTATGCCAGATCCACGGCTTGAACAACTGGCTGAAATTGTGAAACCTCAGCGAATCTTACCAACCACAATGGAATTCGTCGATATTGCTGGTCTGGTGAAAGGTGCATCAAAAGGTGAAGGCTTGGGCAACCAGTTTTTGACTAACATTCGTGAAACAGAAGCTATCGGCCATGTTGTGCGCTGTTTTGTCAATGACAATATCATTCACGTTTCCGGTCAAGTTGATCCTGCTGCTGATATTGAGATCATTAATACCGAACTGGCTCTTTCCGATCTGGACACCTGCGAACGAGCCATTCATCGTGTCCAGAAAAAAGCCAAAGGTGGCGATAAAGATGCCAAAGCAGAATTAGCGGCACTGGAAAAATGTCTGCCTCATCTGGAACAAGCGGGTATGTTGCGGGCGTTGGATCTCAGTACCGAAGAGAAAGCGGCTATCCGCTATTTGAGTTTCCTGACGCTGAAACCCACTATGTACATCGCTAATGTCAACGAAGAGGGTTTCGAAAACAACCCTCATCTGGATGCGGTTCGTGCGATCGCAGAAAAAGAGGGGTCAGTGGTCGTACCGGTTTGTGCGGCGGTAGAAGCGGATATCGCGGAGCTGGAAGATGATGAACGCGAAGAGTTTATGGCTGAACTTGGGCTGGAAGAGCCCGGTTTAAATCGCGTTATCCGCGCGGGTTATCAGTTACTGAATCTGCAAACTTACTTCACTGCCGGCGTGAAAGAGGTTCGAGCATGGACCATCCCAGTTGGCGCAACCGCACCACAAGCAGCCGGTAAGATCCATACTGATTTTGAAAAAGGTTTTATCCGCGCACAAACCATCTCTTTTGAAGATTTCATCACTTACAAAGGTGAGCAAGGGGCAAAAGAGGCCGGTAAGATGCGTTCAGAAGGTAAAGACTATATCGTTAAAGATGGCGATGTAATGAATTTCTTGTTTAATGTCTAATTTATTTTTCATGTCTCATGACATCGCAAGATGTCTCTGAGACTGATTAAAATTCTTAGAATCCACGCAGTTGCGTGGATTCAGATCCCGACTATATATACCCAATGGATTTCAAGATGGATCGCGACGGCAAGGGAGTGAATCCCCGGGAGCATAGATAACTATGTAACCGGGGTGCGCAAGTGCAGCCAACAAAGAGGCAACTTGAAAGATGACGGGTATATATCCTATATTAACGCGATGCTCGACTTTAACGCCCTATAACATTAGCTTGTTGAAGCCAGTCGCGTTGTTTTTTTACCTTGTTTAAAATTAGCAAAAATGCCTAATGTGTGAGAAAACACCTTCCTGGCAATTCGATTGCTCACATGCCACAGATCCCGCGCCCAGCACTTCTCGATAGTCAATTGCCCGGCGAGTTGACCAATGACCGTTTCAATTAAACATCGTTTGGCGTTAATGCGCTTTCTCGTTTCTCTGGGGATGGGATCATCCATATTGGCACGTACCGGGGTAATCATTTCAATACCCTCTTTTTTCATTTTATATTATATTATATATAATATAAATATTTCCATATAAACTTATATTTTGTGACAATGATCAATAAAACAAAAACAACAATCAATTAACATATAATTAACGTCAATGACGTTATTAAAATGAGTTACCTATTACATTTAAGCCGTATGTAATAAAAATAAATATAACTTAAATGAGGTGCACTATGAAATCCCAAAATCGTATTGATGAAATTACTCTTTCAGATATTACTCCATTAACTAAAAACGTTAAATATGCTCAGCAGGTACATGAAGAATACAACGCAATAGAAGAACTATCACTTTTGGATATTGCTCCATTAACTAAAAACGTGAAGTACGCTCAACAAATCCCTATGGAATAATTATATTATCTTGATCTTTTTTAAGATAATATAAATTTAACAAACAACAAGGTGGTGATTATTTCACTACCTTGTTAACCAAACTTTAAAGGTTATTTCATATGAATGATATTTCTAGTCTGGATTTTTCTCAAAAAATTTGGAATAAAAAACCTGCGGAATTAAATTTAACAAATATAAAATTTTCCGAAAATGAGATATTCGATTCATTAATAAAATATAAAACTTCCCTAGAAGAGTTGAAGTCCAGAAATAGTGTTTCCGAATTTATAACAGCTATAGACGGAAAGTTGACTGAAAAGCCTGTTTCAGATTTTTTGATTGAAAAAGATGAAATTAATTTTGATCAATATATCAAACGACTAGATAATTCATATATAAATCAAGAGTGGTGTATTGCATACTTTGGGTTACATGCCTCTACTCCAGTTATTTGGGATAAAGCTAAAAGTTTTGCTGATTTATTATATAGTTCACTATTTTATAGACCAAGAGGCAGAGTTGATATTGATTGTTTTTTAGGAAGATACTCATCAACTCATACAGGAATACATATAGACTATGCCCATAATTTCGCATTTACATTGAGAAATGGAAAAACAATGTATACATGGGAGCCAGAAAATAAACAATTAATGTATATCCGATATCCTCATTATGAACAATATAAATCTTCTAGTTATATACTCAATAATTCATCTGATAGAGTATGCTATTTCCCACATGATTATCTGCATGTTGCTGAGAGTAAAAACAATATCTCTTTGGTGATCAATATTGCTTTTTGGGAATTTGATGAAAACAAAAAAAATATAAAATCATTCATAAACAATCAAATAGATAAAACAATTGACACCTCTATTTATGAACACAATGAATATCAAGGAAATGTGTGTGTTTCTCCTGAGTTACATCAGTATCATACAAAAGGCAAAAAAATATTCGAAGAAGGTACATTAGAAAAATATTTAATAACAACTCAATTAATACGAGATACCAGTAGTTCACTTTGTGTCCCAAGACCTCCGGTACAATTTGATAAAAAAATAAGAACTGTTTTTTTTAATGGGAACTCTTTACTACAATGGTATATCATGAGTTCCAAATTGAATATACTAGTTTCTTCAAATGGGCACTGCATTTTGATAGATTATCATAAAGATACAATTAAATTGTTATATTATATCTTAGAAGGAAAAAGGATAAACTTAAATAAACTCAATGAATTCCATCAGTTGCTGGTTATAAAATTATATGAATGGGGTTGTGTAATAAATGCAGATCATTAAGATAAAATTAATATTCCATATATTATTACTATTATCAATTACATTAGGTAGCTTCTCAGATGAAGCTACTCAAGTAGCTTTAACTTTAAAACTCAACGGCATGTCTCATTCTAATGAGATCGCTATGTTATTTATCGCTTTGCTACTCGGAGGAATAGTTTCCAGTAATTTTGCCAACTTATTTTTTAGGCACATAAATATAAAAAATATAATTATTTATATATTCTATATACAAACGTTTATTATTTTTATGTCCTCCTTTTCAAGCAATATATTAGCTATGGTTATTATCTCATTTTCTCTTGGGTTTCTCGGAAGCATGTTATGGGCAGCTATATTGACAGTGCTTCCTGGTTATTTCAAGGAATTTAAAGAATTAGAAAGAGCTAATAAAATAATTCAAACAATCCGAAATTTAGGTTATGTTATAGGCCCTGCAACTGCCGGAATTATTTTTTCTAAATTTGAGAATAAAACATTTCATATAATAGGAGTATTTACTTTATTTTCTGCTTTGATACTGAGTTATTTATTAGTGTCAGGGAAAGTATTTTCAGAAAATATATCAAATGAGCATAAAACTAAAAATCATAAAAATGGATTCAGAAATACGTTAGCATTATTTAAAACCAGTAATATTAGAAATGCTCTATTTCCACTGTTTTTTACAATAATATTTACATCAGTATTAAATGTACTATTAGTTATATATGTTAATAATATAATCCATTTAGGTAATGAAAAATATGGTTATATAGTTTCTTCAATGAGCGTAGGGTTAATTATTAGTCCTATATTATTAAGTGACTATTTTCTAAAATTAGGAAGGGCATCTGGTTCTTCTCTGGCTGCATCAATCATTGGCCTGGGATTAATTTTAATCAGTTTGACGTCTAATTTTTGGTATTTATTAGCCATTGGATTATTAATTGGATTAGCTAATGGTATCCAGAATACATTAATGAGTTCATTTATGATGGCAACTATTCCTGCCTCTAAAAGAGAAGAATATATGCCAGCTTATATTCTATTTATTCAATTTTCAGTTTTATTAGGATTTACTATTTCATATTATATAAAATTCTCTTACATTACAGAATCTTTGTTATTCTCAGGCATAATAACTGTATTCTTTGGTTGTGTAGGGTTTTTAATTAACAAAAAAAATCATTAAATTTAATAGGATATTGCTATGATAGCAGATACGATAAATTATAAAAAATTATTCTTCTGTGATAATACAGGAGGATATAATTGGCAAGTGGCTGAGTATATTTTTAATAGAGAGAAAAAAATCCGTATAGATAATGATTACTCTTTAAGTAAAGTAACTCCAACTCATTTTAACCGCCTAGAATTATATCCAATCAAACCGGATAATACCGTTATCGCTACAGTAAATGAGTCTTGCTTATTTTTTGAAAACACGCAAAGTATTATTGATATAAACAAAAAAAACATGCTGACCATTATAAATAATGACATTGGCAGTTATATTCAAATAGAAAATATAAAAAAAGAGGGGTTTTTAAATTTAATTAAAGACCTTAATTCTTATTTGATAATTCACAATCAGAATATTAAATTGAAATTTATTGCAATAAATTTACATCGTAATGGACTAATTCACTTAAAAAATATAAAAACAAACCCTTTTAATGAAAAAAGAGTAAGTATTATATCCGAACCTTTCACCTCGACACATATAAATAATAATGATATTTTCGCAATAAATACATTAACCGGAAGGATGATAAAAATTAATGAATATTACCTCGATATAATAAAACAGGGTTTCACCGTTAAAATATCCATAGACTTTAATAAAGAATTTGACTTTCTTGTTAAATCCGGCATTTTTAGATTAGTTTATTAAAAGGAAAAAATATGTTTAGAATAGGTATGGGAACTGAAAACTGTAGCCTTATTTTAAAAGGTTTGATAAAAATGCTCAGGCCAAATACAGTCATAGAAATTGGTGCTGGAGATTCAACTATTTCATTATTACAAGCCTTGAAAGAAACCATAGATGAATTCAATCATGATAAAGAGATAATCATGCTTAGTGAATGGAATGAAAGGCATTCTTTAATTATTCCTTTCTCTGTGGATGATTCTTATAACCCAAAATTGATCAGCATTGATGATGGTTCAGGTGAGGGCTCTTCAGCCGAAGATGTTTGGAAATATGTAGAAAATGAACCTTCACTTTCTCAATTAGTTTCATTTATAAAAAAAGATTTTCATCAGATAAAAGATTCAGAAATTTCTAATTGGGGAATGATTGATTTTGCATGGATCGATGCTGGAACTTTAGTTGATGATGTTCGATTCTTATCAAAGATTGTACCTTATTTATCATATGGTGGAATAATTTGCTTACATGAACCACTTATGACAACAACAATAAAGGAATCATCGTTAACAAAAGTAAGAACTGTCCGTAATCCCATTTGGGAGGAGATCTCAACTAATTTATCAAATGATTTTGAATTAATTACTATTCCAGAAAATCATAAATACAGGCAAGCTGGAATTGGTTTATTAAGAAAAAAAGATACATATGAATGTACTAGAAGAACATCATCATTTCAGGATGAAATGCTTACACTCAATGAACCACCAATAAAATTTACTATTCCTGATATTATTAATAGATCTAACAATAAAATAAATAAATTCTTTAATATTTTCAATGAAGAAGAAAGCAGATTGATTTACGCGCTTATTTTGGCTGGACATAACAGAATTAATGAAGTAAAAAATAATTGTAATATTCCTATTAAAACCATAGAAAAAACAATAAAAAAATTATTAGACACTGAAATTATTTTAATGGAAGATGGAGTATTAAAAGATAACACTGAGTTTTGGAATCATTCTGTATTTAAAAATAAATATCGGCAATCTGAAAGTAAATCATGTCATAATTCAGTTTATAATACAAACACATTATTACTCATTGCTAATCAATTAAGAGATGATGTTTCTTATACAGAAGATCTTATTTCAGATTTTTGTTCTTTATTTGATGATGACTATGCCCAGCTTAGGCGTGCGCTGGTTGATAATCGCCTTCTCACCCGAAATAACGAGGGGATTTATTTTAAGGTTAAGTAAATAACCTCAGCTTTGTTTAAGAATAGCCATGTCACAAAAGCGTAGATTTAAACTCGGTTTTTTAGGTTGGAAGGTATAAGCAATTAATCCTGATACGACTTCCAGCAAAAAACCGAGTTGGCTACGGTGCCTTGAATGCTCTATCTGAGAAATATTTTTTAGCTGGTCAACAACCGTTTCTATCAGAAAACGCTTTCTTAACATCAGCTTATCCCAGAGTGATAATGCTTTTGCTTTCATATTGCGACGGCTATTTGTGATTAAGATGAGTCCTTCTGCTTCCAAATCATTACACAGGGCTTGCGATACATAGCCTTTGTCACCATACAAATGCCCCGTTATCCCTTTCACTAACGCTTTGACAGGGCTGCGGTCATCGGTATTTCCTGACATCAACTTAACGGCCAACAGTTCGCCACAATCATTGATAACCAAACGAAGCTTAAAGCCATAAAACCATCCTGTACTTGCTGTGCCATACCTTCAAATACCCGATGCCGGGGAATGCGAAGGTTGTGACAAACCGCAATTTTGGTTGAGTCAATAAAAGCGATCCCGGCTGTCTTAGCCTTGCGAGTGGAATGAAAGGCACATAAGGGAATGAGAGCCCTTCTTTTCAACGTTAACATCCGCGTATAACTGACCAGCTCTGGAACATCTTGATGAAGATATTTTCTAACATGTTGAAGATAAAACGTTTTGAAATCCCGATAGTAGCTCATATGAAATAAAATCAGGATCGTCATCACTTCACTGAGTGAAAGGGAAGCCTGCCGATAACGTTTGAGTAATCCGCTTTCAATTAACTGTTGATGCCAAAGAGGCATAAATTTTTGGCAAAAATCATCGACGCCGCAGTAAAGTTCTTCTAAATTAACCATGCCTGAGGATCTCCACGATAATGTTTTCTTTAACAAAAACTTTGATCGTGCCTCAGGCACTTAGTTCCTTTATTAAGCGAAACTCACGTTATTTACTATTGACAATATGTAAAGATGTGCATATCTTTACCTTTTACATTTAGTAAAGAGGTGTTTGTATGCCAATAGTTAGCCAGAAAAGGCAGGTAACGTTACCGCTTGAGCAATGTTCGATTGCCGGCATTCAGCCAGGTGATGAGTATGAGAGTTTCGTCAGCCGAAAAGGCGTCATCTCAATTGTCACAAAGCGCAGAGGGGCCGCGAAGGGGATATTAAAGGGTATCCTGGTCGATCACCAGGTGAGTGAAGAAGAATCACTTGAGAGTGCCATACACAAATGATTGCGGTAGATACAAATGTTGTTCTCAGATATCTTCTGCAAGATGACGCGAACCAGTCTCAAAAGGCCAATGCACTTTTTGAAGGCAAGCAAAAAATCTTGATCACAGATGTGGTCTTAGTTGAGATAATTTGGACATTGAGAGGCAAGCGTTACTTGCTACCTAAAGAGGCGCTGATAGAAGTGTTGCACAGGCTCATTGAAGAGCCTAATGTTGTCTTCGAAGATGGTCATGCGCTCTGGTGTGCGTTGGATGACTACATCAATGCCAAACCGATTAAATGCGGCGGCAAGACTAAGCAGGCCGACTTTGCGGATGCATTGATAGTGAATAAGTCTCAGCGGTATGGCATAAAAAACAAAAAATCGGTTTCGCCGCTTTATACATTTGATAAAGCCGCCTTGGAGATCGATGGTACAGAAGAGCCTTAGAGGAAAGGCGTTATGCTGGAGTTAGCTAAAGCCCTTAAAATCCACGCGGTTACGTGGATTTTTATATATTATTCTTGT
The DNA here is from genome assembly GCF_042879335.1 of Photorhabdus sp. RM96S. Classification (NCBI taxonomy): domain Bacteria; kingdom Pseudomonadati; phylum Pseudomonadota; class Gammaproteobacteria; order Enterobacterales; family Morganellaceae; genus Photorhabdus; species Photorhabdus sp. RM96S. Next base: position 13,989 of record NZ_JBHFKT010000018.1, read on the forward strand.
GATTTTTCCAGCAATTGCACTCGAACATTAATGACTCGTCCATCAGGAATGTCGCATAATTCACCATCATTGTAATAAACGACTTCTCCGTCACTATTAATACTCTTAACACGCCTATTTTGCGCAAATATCGGCGCATCTCTATTTTGACGATGATAACATTCGATGGTTATATCGCCACTGGCTGAATCTACCGATTCACAAACCCAAATCAGGTTTAACCCGTTGCTGTCTGCCGGGACGATAGTACCGCCGTGAATTCCCCATGCCCCATCTTTAGCAAAACCGCTGCAACCACTAATACGATATTTCCCTGTCTCTATTCGCTCGACCGTCACCCCTTCCGCTTCGCAAGTTAACTGGTAAGTTCCGTCTGGGTGAATATCTACTACTGGACTGGAGACTTTAAGGTTGCCATTAGTATCCGGCTTGGCGTTGCTTGTTGACCAGACTTTATACCACGGATTCCATTTATTGATGTTACCGTCACCATTATGCGTTCTATAGTGTAATTCGCTCTTCTGCACATATGAGGAGTGAATCATCAGCTCATAACCCTTAAAGGCCCCATACCCTCCTGAAAATCTCATTCCGGGACCATATACACCTGGACCATTTAACCCTACTGGATAGCCAAAATATGTCGAATTCTGAGGAATATTATCAAAATTATCGATTGTAGAAGCGGTATTATTCCCAACAACAACCGGCTTTGTACTAATCACTTCTAAACCGAGATTTTCCACAAATGCTTTTTTATCAGGAATGTCTGCACCATTTTGATCTTTTGCCAATCGGTTATTAGCATTATCATTTACATCAGAAACTAGCTTCTGTGTTACCGCCAGGGTATTACTGTTACCGATTTTATCCGTAAGCTGAACAACACCTTTTTGTGTTAATGAAGCATTTGGTACTTCGGTCGCAATTTTTTGTTCTAACGCGCCATTTAATTGGGCGGAAAGTTTAACTATATCCCCATCGTCCAAAACATCATTGCCGGAATATGTTGCGATAAAATTAGCCACAACAGATGCTATTGTTGACGACTGACGTAATACCTTATTGAGCAAGTGAACAGTAATATCATCTGGTGGAAATCCAGTCTTTAAATCTGGGCTTTGTTCATATTCTTCTTGACTCACTATATTAGCATTATTACCAATAGAAAAAGCTTTAAAATCATTTTTAGAACTCATACACCCTCCAAAATAAAATAATATTATACCCGTCATCTTTCAAGTTGCCTCTTTGTTGGCTGCACTCACTCACCCCGGTCACATAGTTTGCTATGCTCCCGAGGATTCGCTCCCTTGCCGTCGCGATCCATCTTGAAATCCATAGGGTATATTTTAATTTAACCACCGTGAAAATCATTCTCCATAATTCACTTCAATCATAGTCTAACTTAGAAAAACAATAATGGAACATTCTTACAACTTAAATTACCAACTATTTTTATAATTGATAGCAATAAAAATTAAACTCCCTAAAACCAGACATATATTAAAATCATTTCTGCCCAATATATGAAAGTGACTCTTTTCCATCCATTTCATCTCGAAAATATTTATAACAACATTTACTTTCCAAGAATAAATAAAATTAACCATGCAATAAAATGTTTTAACCAAGAAGTTAATATAATTGATCGTAATTTCCACTTGTAATTATTAATTTAAAATAAATATGAAACAAAATAAATCGATAAATAATTAATAATAAAATTCATTATTAGAAAATAAAAAATAAACAGCCGGATAATATAATGTAAGATTATTCAATAAAAACAACCTAAAGCACAAATTTTATTGCAATGGACTTTACATACTACATTTTTACACTATTATTAAAAGATTAGATATATATTTTTACCTATTGATTAGGATATTCTCGTTTTTCAGGAACATATGCTTATCACATAAATAAACCCTATGTTATTGATATGAAATAAATTATAGTTTCTGAATCTGGAACTCATTTTGAGTAAAGAATGAAAATCAATTAATTATCTAATATACCCTATGGATTTCAAGATGCATCGCGACGGCAAGGGAGTGAATCCCCGAGAGCATAGCAAACTATGTGACCGGGGTGAGCGAGTGCAGCCAACAAAGAGGCAACTTGAAAGATGACGGGTATAAATCCATAAAGGAAAATAGACATGAAAGATATACTCACAAATTCTGATCATAAAATTAAAACTGTCCAAGAGTGGATAGAATACGTTAAACACAGAGGAGAAAGATATTCTAAAACGCAGCCACATTCAGATAATATTTTTACTCATTTCCTAGAAATTGAGGATCTTTCTGATATACAAAGCCCAGCCAGTGTAGCAGCGACAAATAAATACACACTATTCGCCAAAAAATCGGCCACATCAAATAAATACCCAGTCAGTGTCACTGAGGGGCTGCAAACTATCATTAACTTATGTCGAGTGGCCTCAGGTTACGACCCGCAGGAACCAGAAGGTAATGGCAATGCGCAGAAATTCATCGCATTCACAGAAGAAATAGAAAAGGTTCCCTTTCTCTCTTTACTATGGGCAGATACCAATACGATTACCCAACAAAGTCATGACACAGATGTCTTAATCGATTCTTTTGTTGAAGCCTTTCAAGGGTTATCTCCTCAGGATAAAATTACCATTAAGACTTATTTGAAAAAGTTGATTCATACCGCTTTATCATATGCCGATCAAAAGGAAAAAAAATCCAACCTGGTACAATATGCTCTGACTAAAACCCCAAATGGGGTGTCACTCTTACTCTATTCTTCTATATTGATAATAAAGAAAGTAGATAACAAGGGTACTATTAAATTCACCTCTCATTATAATCTTTGCCAGGCAGAATATAATCTCAGCCAGAAAACGTGGGAAATAGTAAAATCTGTATTCGAGAAAGAGGATAAGATAACCATAGAATATTTAATTGATTGTATGACAACCAAAATGAAAGCATAAACTGAAAACTCTCTGTAAGTAGATTAATTGATTTATATCAACAATATTATTACCAATCTGTGCTAAGATTATTCTAATCATAGTTATTTAATAAAATTATTAAATTCAATAAAAATAGAATATAAAAGAATATAAAAGAATATAAAAGAATATAAAAGAATATAAAAGAATATAAAAGAATATAAAAGAATATAAAAGAATATAAAAGAATATAAAAGAATATAACATACGGTCAGAATATATAAAATGAATTATCTTAAAATGTGAATTTTATATCGATAAATTTTAAAAACTATATTTTAATGCTAATATGGAAATATCACATAAACAACCTTTTATCCGTGAGGAATAAGAGCCTATCCCAATAGGCGTAATTGTTGCAGGCCATTCTTATCAATGAACAGTGAACACGGACAGCGCGGAAAAACCGGAGCATACACGTAGTACGTGAGGATTTTGAGCACTGCCCAGGTTCGCTCTTTATGGCAAAGAAGGGCAAATAAAATAGCCCTATTGGGATAGGCAGTAAGTTAAATTACATACCCTTAATATTTGATAGTGAAAAATATTCACTTATGGATATACTTAGTTCTCACAAAAATACATTTAACATTTATTAACAAAATTTAAAATAAAAATTACCAAGCTAAAAAAACAGTAATATTAAGTACACGATTATCGATTTATCTCACTGTTAAAAATAGGGTGCAACATTGTTCCCTACTTTCAACAGTACCCTAACATTCAATACCTAACTTAATAAATCTATTAAGGATAAAAATCATGGAAAATATCTTAAATAATCCTGATTATGCAGTCAAAAAAGCCCAAGAATGGATAGAACATATTGAAAAAGGAGGAACAAGATTCCTTAAAGATTGGGAGCGTTCAGGCAATATTACTATGGATTATCCTGATGCCGGAGATTATTCCGATGTACAGAGCCCAGCTAATGGCGCAGCTACAGGGGATTATACACAGCTTGAAAAAAATTCTTCCACATCATCTAGAAATCCACTCAGCATTACCGAAGGCTTGCAAACTGTTATTAATATGTGCCGTGCGGTCTCAGGCTATAATCCTTTAGATCCTCAAGGCCAAGGTAATAAAAAGAATTTCTTCTCATTTACCTCAGAATTATCTGGCGTTCCATTCCTTTCTTTACTGTCAACCAGCGTACAAAATGTTATTCAAAAAAGCCATAATGCCGATGTTTTAATCAACTCTTTCCTGGAAAACTTCTTAGGATTATCTAGTCAGGAGAGAGAGCAGATGAAAACCCCACTGAGACAACTGGCTATCGCTGCATTATCCTATGCAGGCAGGAGACAAACTCAATCCAATTTCGTTCAAAGTGTTCTTGCTACATCACCAAGAGGTGGCGTGTCATTCTTCTTATATTGGTCTGAGTTTTCAATCGTCGCTTACGAAGATGATAAAGGGCTTATCGAATTCAAATCTCATTACTTCCTGCCACAAGCAGAATATAACCTGAGGTACGAATCATGGGTAAATGTAAGGCCAGCATTCGAGAAAGCACAGAAGGTATCATTAGAAGATTGGATTGATAGTATGACCACTCGGAGAAAGCAAGGAAGTAATGTAAGAGCGCTTTGTATAGAATAATGTGGTGAAATAACCCCCAAAATGGTGTCTGCAAAAACGTCGTGGACACCATAAGTTTCATTGAACCATCGATAATACAGTAATTATTTTTCGTTGACCCAGTTCTCAACACGAAGGCCAGGAACCCGCTCAAATTCGCGCACATTATTAGTCACGATAATCAGCCCTTGGCTTCTGGCATGCCCCGCTATTTGATTGTCATAAGACCCTATGCGTAAACCGCCCCGTTCAAGCTCTGCGATAATCTGACCGGCATGCACAGCAGCCTTACTGTCGAAATCCAATACCTCCAACCTAGCAACGAATCCCTCAATAATCTTCATATTACTTTCTGGATTTCCCGATTTCTCTGCGCCTTTAATCAGCTCCATCAATGTCACCGTGCTGATACACAACTGATCGTGATGGAGCAGAAAAGCTTCACGCACTCTCTGGGGCTGGTTCTTGAGAGTGTAGATGCAAATACAGGTATCAAGCATGTATTTCAGCATCAGAATCCCTCTCGCTCTTGTACTGGCGGCTGCTCGCGTTCTGCCATAAAATCGGCCGTAACACTAGGGCCATCAAACCAACTGTCCCAAGACTCACCAGCCGGAGTGATTATGCGAGTATGGCCTACAGCGACAACATCAACCCACTTCACATCTTCCGGAAAAGCGACAGCTTTAGGAAGCCGGACTGCCTGAGAACGATTGCTTTTAAATACCGTTGTTTGAACCATAAAATGTTCCTCATATAGGGATATACTTACTGTATATCCATGATAAGCACTAAAAAGAGCGTGTCAACAAGATGTACCCAATTTTTCTTAATTGAACACTCTGAGGGTATTGGCTCTGATCTATATAAATCACTAAACAACTATAGCCAGAAACCCGCATCGTTATGCCTTTCCACATTCAGCCAATAAACTATGGCAAATATTGCCTAAAGTCTGCATCGCACGTTCCATTTCCTGATTCCAATCAAAAGAGGCATTCAGACGAAAGGCATGGTTAAACTGTTCACTGGTACAAAACATACTGCCCGGCGCAATACTGATCCCTTCTGCCAATGCCAGTTGATAAAGCCGCTGTGCATTGAACAATGGCTCAAATTCCAACCAGAGGAAATAACCACCTTTAGGGCGATTCACTTTGACTGAAACAGGCATATAGTCACCAATTGCTCGTAACATCAGTTGCTGACGTTGCTCCAATGTGCGACGAAGGCGACGTAAGTGGTTGTCATATCCCCCCTCAGCAAGATAATCCGCAATTGCCAATTGCGTCGGCATGCTGGCAGAAACGGTACTCATCATTTGTAGCTGTTGGATTTTCTTGGCATGTCTTCCTGCTGCAACCCAACCCACACGAAATCCCGGTGCCAGACATTTAGAAAACGAGGAACAGTGCATAAAGTTGTTTTCACTGTCTAACCCTTTCGCCGGTACAGGCCGTTGCTGATCGAAATAGAGTTCACCATAAACATCATCTTCAATCAGTACCACCTGATTACTGTTCAGGATATTCACCAGCCGTAATTTACTTTCAGCAGACATCGTTCCCCCAAGCGGGTTCTGAAAGTGAGTCATTAACCAACAGGCTTTTATTGGGTATTTCTGAATGACCTCCTCCAGCGCATCCAAATCAATACCGTTTTGTGGATCAGTTTTGATTGCCACCGCTTTCAGACGTAAACGTTCAATAGCCTGTAAAGCACCGTAAAAAGCCGGTGATTCAATCACGACCCAATCCCCCGGCTCAGTCACCGACTGTAAACTGAAACTCAGTGATTCCATCGCACCAGCGGTAATGACAATTTCATCAGGAGAGACATGAATACCGTGCATTGCATAACGGCGCGATATGTTACGGCGTAACTTATCATTACCCGGCGGTAAATTGGCTAAAGCGCTATGCGGTGCTATTCGCCTGGCAGCGGCCGCTAACGCTTTGGAAAGTTTAGGTTGAATCAATAAAGATGGGTCTGGAAATGCTGAACCAAACGGAATAATCGCAGGATCTTTGCACGCCTGTAATACATCAAAAATAGAAGCGCTTATTTCTACGCTTTCACTTAAATGTAATCGCTTTCCTCCTTTTGCTGCGGCAAAGGGCTGCAAACGTTTGGCGACGTAATAACCCGATTGAGGGCGGGAAATGATCCATCCTTGACTCTCTAATAATTGATACGATTGAACAACAGTCATCAAACTCAAACCCGATAATTTCACTGATTCCCTCAGTGAAGGTAATTTATCTCCCACCAGCCAGGTACCATCTTCAATATGTTGGAGAATTTGCCTGGCAAATTGTTCATAACGTTTCATCAATTCAGATCTCCCCGCAACTGTTATAGTCAATATACAAAAAACTGTCACTATTATAGTCATTTTTTTCATGCTTTACTTGTCCGCATACATTTCCTGCCTTTATTTAAATTAAAAATAAGAGGTCACTATGTTTGGTTTAAGTGCCCTGGAACTGGCCAGAATTCAGTTCGCGTTTACCGTCTCCTTTCACATTATCTTTCCGGCGATTACCATCGGGCTGGCAAGTTTTTTAGCCGTACTAGAAGGGTTATGGCTGAAAACGCGTAATGCTGATTACAAAGTGCTATATCATTTCTGGTCGAAAATTTTTGCTGTTAACTTCGGTATGGGCGTGGTTTCCGGTCTGGTTATGGCTTACCAGTTCGGCACTAACTGGAGTTTTTTCTCTGATTTTGCCGGTTCGATCACGGGTCCATTACTGACTTACGAAGTACTGACCGCATTCTTTCTTGAAGCGGGCTTTCTCGGCGTTATGTTATTTGGCTGGGATCGTGTAGGTGAAAAATTACATTTCTTCGCCACCTTTATGGTTGCGCTAGGTACTCTGATATCCACTTTTTGGATACTGGCTTCCAATAGCTGGATGCAAACCCCGCAAGGTCACGAAATTGTCAATAATCAGGTCGTCCCCGTCGACTGGCTGGCAGTGATATTTAATCCCTCCTTTCCCTATCGTCTGGCTCATATGTCTACTGCGGCCTTCCTCGCCTCAGCATTCTTTATTGCAGCTTCAGCGGCATGGCATTTATTAAAAGGCAATGACTCAGCAGCAATGAAAAAAATGCTATCCATGTCGATGTGGATGATCTTGATTATTGCGCCTTTGCAGGCATTGATTGGTGATGCTCACGGTCTCAACACCCTCAAACATCAACCCACTAAAGTCGCGGCAATGGAAGGCCACTGGGAAAATCTTCCCGGTGAAGCAACGCCGCTGATCCTGTTTGGTATCCCGGATATGGAGCGGGAAGAGACGCGTTATGCCGTCGAAATTCCTTATCTCGCCAGTCTAATTTTAACTCACAGTATAGATAAGCAGGTTCCAGCGCTTAAGGAATTTCCACCGGAAGACAGACCCAATGCGCTTATGGTTTTCTGGTCATTTAGAGTGATGGTCGGACTCGGTGTGTTGATGATAGTTGCCGGCTTTTGGGGGCTTTGGCTGCGCTATAAGAGACGACTTTATCAGTCAAAAAGCTTCCTGCGCTTTATATTCTTGATGGCACCTTCCGGCCTGATCGCCATTCTTGCCGGCTGGTTTACCACCGAAATAGGCCGTCAACCGTGGGTAGTTTATGGCCTGTTGCGCACCAAAGATGCCGTATCCGCACACGGTGAAATACATATGAGCATCAGTTTGTTGCTTTTTATCGCGGTTTACAGCTCGGTATTCGGTGTGGGTTACGCCTATATGATGAAACTTATCCGCAAAGGTCCCAAAAAGGAGCTAAAAAATGGGTATTGATCTGCCGTTAATCTGGTTCATTATCATTGTATTCAGCATCATGATGTACATTGTCATGGATGGTTTTGATCTTGGGATTGGGCTGCTCTATCCCACGGTTAAAAGCGATAAGGAGCGTGATTTAATGATGAACAGTGTTGCGCCGGTATGGGATGGTAACGAAACCTGGTTAGTGCTTGGCGGCGCAGGTTTATTCGGTGCTTTTCCTTTGGCTTATGCCGTTATTCTTGATGCATTAACGATCCCCCTGACATTAATGTTATTTGGTCTGATCTTCCGCGGTGTCGCCTTTGAATTTCGTTTCAAATGCGCGCCTGAGCATCGTCATATCTGGGACAAAGCTTTTATCGGCGGCTCTGTGATGGCGACGTTTGCTCAGGGCGTGGTGGTGGGCGCCTTTATTCAAGGGTTCCCGGTGGAAAACCGAACTTACACCGGCGGCTATTTTGATTGGTTCTCACCCTTCCCCCTATTTTGTGGTTTTGGCCTGATAATTGCTTACGCAGTGTTAGGCTGTGGCTGGCTAATTATGAAAACCGAAGGTCACCTACAACAAGAGATGTACCGAGTCGCCCGTCCGCTCACTTTTCTGATGCTGACAGTTATCGCCATTATCAGTTTATGGACACCATTCATTCATCCGGCAATAACTGAACGTTGGTTCAGCTTACCTAACCTGTTGTTCTTCCTTCCCGTGCCACTGTTAGTGGTCTGGTCTGGCTGGAAACTACTGCATTCCATCAAACGTAAAGCTCATTACACACCGTTTCTGGTAGCACTATTGTTAGTTTTCCTTGGCTACAGTGGGTTAGGTATCAGTATCTGGCCTAACTTGATCCCACCGACCATTAGCTACGAAACTGCGGCAGCACCGCAACAAAGTTTAGGTTTTATGCTGGTCGGCGCCCTACTTATCATTCCAGTGATCCTGGTTTACACCTATTGGAGCTACTACGTTTTTCGGGGGAAAGTTAACCATGAACAAGGCTACCACTAATCAAAACACCCCACGACCTTCTGTATGGAAACGGATAGGCTGGATGGCAATGATCTGGTTATGCAGTGTGATGGCTCTTTTTGCTGTTTCCACGCTATTTCGTCTTCTGATGACAGCAGCAGGTATGAAATTGAAGTAATTATTAACACTATTTAACAAATTGAGCTAAAGTTTTCATCAGTATTGCAGAACGGAATCTTAACCTGATGAAAACAAGTTCAAATAACACCATCTTCAAAAACCAAAAACTGTTTGTAATCAACTCTGTTATAAATTTATTTTTACTTTTTATACTGTTGTTGATTAATAAACCGTCGATTCCAGATTTAATTTTACCGTTATTGATAATGTTGAGTATTACAAATGTCTACTTTCTGATAAAAGTGGTACATAACTCTGCTCCTGTCAAAGAATGGCAACATGCAAGATACAAAGCAGAAATTAACGCACTGAAACAAAAAAATGGCTATTTGGATTTCCTCTGTCAAAGCCATTTCAAACTACAAAATTGTAAACTGCTACCTGAAAAGCTTCAGGAGATTTTTTCTCACCTCAATCGCCTAATCCCTTTCTGTGAAGCCAAAATCATCTTTTATCCATCACAACAAGAATATTTCTTTCGCAATCCCCACCAATGTCCCTACTTTGATATGCCGCTGATTATGAGATGGAATCTAGATGATAACATTGATAGCTATGGGATACTCTGGATAAAAACACACAGAAATAGTGATCTCACTCCTGATGAAAAAAAACTGGTCCAGGATATAGTGACTTTAATGACAAATAAACTATTACGGGAAAATCAGATCCAATGCCAACACCAGAGTATGTTGGCCGCGGAGAGAGCCGCTATTTCTCGTGAACTCCACGATTCCATTGCCCAATCCCTCTCTTTCCTTAAGATTCAAGTTAATTGCCTATATATCGGCAGTGATAATTTACCCAAGCAAAGTTTAACCTCGCTGAATATGATTAAAGATGAGTTGAATATTGCTTATCGTCAGCTCAGAGAATTACTGGCAACTTTCAGGAACGAACAACCTCAATGTAATCTACAAGAATCTTTACAGACCTTGATTAATGAATTTAACCACCGTCTAGGCTTCAACATTAAATTCAATTACCGCCTGACACATCAACACATTCCTGACAGTTACAGCAGGCATTTGATACAAATCATTAGGGAATGTCTGAACAACTGTTATAAGCATGCCGATGCCAATTGGATCAGTATCCATATTTATCCTGTCGATGAAAAAATCATTACAGTTGTCAGTGACAATGGTCGAGGCATTAATTTGAATTCCGCTAATAAAAACAAATTTGGGCTGGCTATTATGCAAGACAGAGTTTCTATCCTAGGTGGGCAATTACAGATAAAAAACCGTAAACATGGTGGTACAGAAGTAGAAATTCAATTTTCAGTGGATTGAAAAAGGCAGATAAATCCCATTATTGACGGCAACGCAATTTGTTGAATGATAATAATTAGCATTTGCGTTAATTACTGTTACACTAACATTGGCTTTATCAGATAATAACCTTCGGTAAATTTTCCAGAGGAATTTTACGTGACCAATAGAACAATTGAAGAAAAAAACATTTACCGGCCTGCACCACCTAGACTTGTTCAGGTAAAAAACATTTTCGACGTGACACCTAATATGCGCAGCATGACGTTCACCAGTGAATGTCTGGATAGTTATCCCACTGAATGTGAAGGCGGACACTTAAAGATATTCTTACCGCTTCCGGGGCAGACCAAACCGGTGTTACCAACTTTATCTCCAGAAGGCCCAATATGGCCGCCGAGTGAACTGCGCCCAATAACGCGCACTTACTCGGTTCGGGCTATCCGTACCGAACAAAAAGAGATCGATATTGAATTCGCACTACACCACCATGGCGGCCCGGCAGTGGAATTTGCTTATAGAGCCCAAATTGGTGACTGGATCGGTATCACTAACCCCGGTGGCCCAGATCCATTACTGCCAAAAGTCAGCCACTACTATATGGCCGGCGACCCAAGCTCCCTGCCTGCTATTGCGGCGCTATTGGAAACAGTAAAACCAGATGCGACCGGGCAAGTCATTATGCGTATCGAAAGTGAGCAAGATATTCAGGAATTAAAAAAACCGGCAGGAATAGCCATTCACTGGATCACTGGTGATGTTGAAATAACTGACAAAATCATATCTGAATTCAAATCCTGGTCATTACCAACAGAAGATGTCACTTTCTGGCTTGCTGGTGAAGATAAGCTGGTAAAAGAACTTCGTCGCTATATTCGCCGAGAAAAAGGCTATGAACGCCACCAGCTATATGCCATTCCTTATTGGAAGCATGGCTTTGATGAGGAAGGTTATCATGTCCTGCGTCATGAAGTGGTGGATAGCGACGATTAAGAACCTTATTTAATCCCCCCTCACTTACTGCAATCAGAAAGTGAGGGAATCAGCGATATTGATATTATCAGCAACATCACTTTAAACGAGGTTTTTAAAATCGAAGAAATGCGATTGACGATAACTCAATCCCTATTGAGTTTGTAACACTTTCTTACAAATCTATTTTTTCATAGATTTAAAAAATGAAAATTTTCTCTTGCTATTTACTGATGATTTAATAATCATAACTTGAGTTCCATCATATGGACAGTATGAAGGAAATTACAACTCCTGTTCCCTTTATTCAAAGGGATTAATTGATGGGAATACAATTCTGTCTTCCTGTCGTTCAACTCACTATTACTCACAGCATAAGCGGTGTTTCTTATCTGTGGTAATAGGATTTTTACTATCTTGTTTCTTTAGTGACGCAATCAATCACGGCTATTCCCGACGGGATATTTATGCTGATTTCATCAGCATGATGGTGAAGGTGATTGATAGCCGGACCCGGAACCAAAAGGCTATCGGGTTCATCCATTAAATCGTCGTTATGTTCTGGAGGTGTGTCCTTTCCGGGCCTGGGTTTTACTGCTACATCATCAGAAGGAGTATTCCATTGTTAATGCCTATAACCAGTGTTTGATGAGCGTGCTGGCCTATGCCGATGGGGATGTCAATGTAGCAGGCTCTGTGAAACACTTTTTTAACCGGCAAATGGTGGATGTTTCAAAATTGCCCTATAAAGTGGAAACATTGTCAGCAACACCTGTAGTTTACGATGTGCCATTTAGTGAACGTTATACCCGGGTGGAATTTATTGATTCACAAGCGGGGAACAACAAACAGGGTGATACCAAACTGTTTTATGCTGCCAGTCAGAAAGATGTGATTGTTAGTTGGCGAGGAACGGCTAATCTGGATAATTACCTGACTGATGCCACTTTCCAGCCATTGTCTTTAAGTTGCGATGATGACAAATCTCTGTGTAGTGGGTTTATCTACAGTGGTAAAGTGCACAAAGGGTTCTGGGATGCATTTAATTTGGTTGGAGAGTTAATAGTCCCTAGTGATAAAAAGAAAGAAGTATTCAGTGATATCTTGGATTTGGCTAAAAAAGGGAAGTTATTTATTTGTGGCCACAGTCTGGGAGGGGCGCTGGCATTATTGCATAGCGCACAACTGAAAGAACACAATCCTTGTCTTTACAGTTATGGAATGCCGAGAACATTAACTCGCAGTGCAGTAGAGGAATTGTCTTCTATTATCCACTATCGCCATGTTAATGAAGATGATGTAATCCCTTCTGTGCCATTTGAGCAGGATATGGATAATGTTTTTTTCAATTATTGGGCACCAGCGGGGTATGACTGGGCGGTTATGAAGTTGTTGTCGCCGTCACCGATTATTCAGGCAATTAAACAGGCGACAGCCAATAAAGAAATCTATTTGCATCATGGTAAAGTGGTTCATTTCTTTCAAGCCAACAGTTGCCCGGAATGGCTGATTTCCGCCCGGAATGCCTCCCTGATAGCCGGTGTTGCTGAAAAAATATTGGATAACACCACAAAACTCTACTTAATTCCTGAGTTAAATCAGGAAACAGAAAAGGATTTTTCTCTGGCCGGTGAGCGGCAAAATGCGTTGTTTAATCAGCTCAGTCAACAAGAAAAAGACAAACTGTTTGTTGAAAACAGAAGTGCTGATTTAAAAGGCGGATTCGGTTTCTCTAATCATAGCTCGTATAAATATGCGGGTTATATTGACAAGCGCCTCAGAGAGTTATGTGAACCGGATAAGATTACGGTCTATCAGGACAGTCAGCGTCAATTTAAGGCGAAAATGGACAGTTATAAGATGCTTATCCCTGACAATGTTTACTACCGAAATCTCTATTTTCTGGATATGGATAAGCAGTTAATAAAATCACTGACGGTCAGCCAGCAGGAAGAACAAGAGGAACTGGCCTTACAGCATTACTGTGATAAACAGGAACTGTCCGTATGAAAATATTGAAGATAACGCTGTCCTTATTATTTCTCTATTTTATTTACTGGGCGTTTGGTGACACCTTTTTTAACTGGCTGCTTCCCTTTTCATCTGCCGGAAAAGGGCAGTTGATTACGGTAGAAGGAGTGGCTCCGAAGCACACTGAGCCATATGTAGCAGCTATATATAAGTCAAAAGATTGCTTAAAATATCAATTTGATGCGGGTATGTCGCCTTTTAAAGTACCGACTTATCATAGCCTAGGTTTGGATGTAAAAGCTGATGCGAAAACTGGTTACTTTCAGGCAAAATTGCCTTTTAGTGGTGGAGGTTGGTGTAAATGGAAGATTGATAGAGCCTTTGTATCAGTGAGTTATACCGATGTCAGTCATTTGGTAAAAGATGCTGTTCCGTACGAGGGAACAGGATTAACTGCATTTATCAACGACGCGACTCAAACAAATATTAGCGAAATTGCAGCATTGAATACTATAGATTTCAGCCCGGTTATTTACCCTGTATTAAAAGTGGTTGATGGGCGTCCAAATAGAATTTTCTTGCAGGGCGTGGTGGATACGTATCCTTTTAGGTTGAAATTAACTCCAGGAGCGGAATGGAAAATTACCTATAAACCTAAATTAGATGAAACCAAAATGCCTAAAATTATTATCCCACCAGGTAAAGAACCTTCAAGAGTTGAATATCCTGATGGCAGAATTGATTTAAACAGAGACTCTATTGATTACTGGAAAATAAAGTAGAAGTAGTGCCATTCAGGTTATATCACCAGTTTATCTATACCCGTCATCTTTCAAGTTGCCCCTTTGTTGGCTGCACTCGCTCACCCCGGTCACATAGTTACCTATGCTCCCGGGGATTCACTCCCTTGCCGTCGCGATGCATCTTGAAATCCATAGGGTATATATCCAAAATTAAACAGTAAAGGTAAAGGATTTAAAATAGGCGGAATAATCAAGGATCACGCCGTGAGGCGCTCTTGCAAAAGCCCCCACGGCATATTTCCATCAGTTATTTACAATAAGCTAATAACGTTTTCTGGCACAGTTGAGAACGAACACAATCCTCTTGATTAAAATGGATAACACTGACGATTTCATCATCTGAAAATCTTTCCAGTGCATCACGCAATCCTGATACGACTCCAACCGGCAAATCGCATTGACTTATATCACCATTTACAATCACAGTAACATTTTCCCCAAGCCGGGTCAGAAACATTTTCATTTGATTGATCGTCACATTCTGGGCTTCATCCAAGATCACAAATGCATTTTCAAATGTTCTGCCCCGCATATAGGCAAAAGGCGCAATTTCTACTTTGCCAATTTCAGGCCGCAAGCAATATTGCAGAAACGATGCACCCATGCGTTTTAATAAAACGTCATAAACCGGTCGGAAATAGGGTGCAAATTTTTCAGCCATATCTCCGGGCAAAAAACCGAGATCTTCATCCACCTGTAATACAGGACGGGTGACGATGATCCTATCAATTTCCTTATTAATCAACGCATCCGCAGCCATTGCCGTACTGATAAACGTTTTACCGCAACCCGCCTCCCCACTGGCAATAATCAGTTTTTTATAATTTATTGCACGCATATAACGCCGTTGCGTTTCAGTCCGTGGCAAAATTTCCGAAGTATCCCGCTTATCACGTGCCATACCAATGACTTCTACGCCACCGAGTTGTACCAGAGAAGTCACATTATCATCCTGATAACATTGATGATGACGCAAATCCCTTTTCATCATCCGTTTTGCTTCTCGACGTGATTTAATCACTGCTTTCTGTCTACTCATAGCAGTATCACCTTATCGTTGTTTTCACCCATCCGGTGTCATATCACCGATACAATAACTACGTTATTTAATGACGCTGAGCTTCCCACAGGTTCGCATATTATCGGAATATCAATCATTAATGTTACTCACCATTATTTCTATTTAGTGAAAAATAACGAATCATTATGACAGTATAATGACAATCTCTCCGTTATGACAAACACGCCAGGGACGCTCAATTAAAAATAATCGACAGTATCGTTTATTTAGTTTTGCGAGAAATTTAATTCATTGAATAATATGACTTAAATATAAGCTAATGACTTAACACCACTAATTACTTAACATCATAGTAGCCATTATTGATTTGACTACTATGGTATTGATACATTCCGTTACCATCCGGCAAAGAAGTCACTATCTGCAAGCACTTTTCTTCAACGGATGGCAATAATATTATTATTGATGACAACAGAGCAAATAGTTAATTATCTGTTTTATTAAGTACCCTTACAGTTTCCAGCCAATCGAAAACCCGCATTTTTTGCTTCAGTTTCTGTTTTAAAATAGACCGCGTTCTTCTCCTGAATCATCTTATAACCTGAACAATGAGAAAAATGATAGATTTTGCTATTGTTATTCCCTTTAATTAATCCTGTAGAGGATGCATCAGATAACACCCGTTGTCTCTGGGTATCTGTTTGACTATTTCTCTGCCCTTTTCTCTGCTCGCTTTTTGGAATGCCAGCGGCGGAGTTTTTATGCCACAATTGCCATTTCTGTTCACCGGTAACAAAAGGGTTATGATGCCCCATAATACCGGCAATTCGATTATCTCTCTCCTGCTCCCATTTACTCGGTGGATATTGACGATCCCAAGCGATAAATAATTGCTGTTGTTGGCGGGACATGGAAAGATTGTAACGATCGTGCATATAAAAATTGATCCGAGCGACCTGCCCTTTTACTTCATCTCTCGGTTCGAACGTTCGAGATTTAAAATCGACTTTACTGGTACAACGACCATAACTATTCGGCATATTTTTCGGTAACATTCCATAACTGAAATTACTACGATCGCCATTAACCTCACCAATTGATGGGGCCAAATTATGCATATCAGATTCCATTGCCCTGAAAACAGGATCGGAAGAGACACAATTCTTCCTCCCACCATTTCGCCAACATTGCCGCTGATGACCAAAAACCCAGGCAGGAACAATATGTTCCCATTCAATTCGTTCAGCACGATTCTGTTGTGACCTGACTTGATAACCACACGAAGAAAGGATTGTGCGTCCACCGCTCTTACCTGTCCATTGCCAATGACAACCACAATAAAGTGTCCCGGTCTCTGACTTAAATTGATCATGATAAATGCGTTTACGCAATTCAACTTTAGCTTGTTCAAAGGCAACCGGTGCGGCAAAAGAAGATAAAGGAGCAATTAAACTGAAACACCCAATGTGAATTGCCCAAAAAATAACTTTACGTTTCAATGATAACCCCTACTTATATAAAAATATCATTCTGATTTTAACCTTTTATATTGCCTCATAATCGACCTATAAGACAAACATTGTTTCTTTGCATTTCTTCTTAGCAGCTCTTTTAAAAAGAAAGACTATTCAATAGACAGGTTGGGATATCACAAGATAGTGGTTATCCTATTATAGCGGAATGATTAATTGGGTATTATGAAATCAACATATGAACTATATGCTTTAAAAACGAGCGGTTATATCACTCACCATTAATATGAAAAAATAGAGAATGATGCTCAATGTCAACATCCTAATATTGAAGCGCCAAAAAGCCTAAATAAGATACAGGGCCGATATACGGCCCCGTCTTACTACAATCTACAATTTATGACCAAAAGCGCTGCTACTCGCCATTTCTTTCTGTAACTTCTTTCGATTCAAGTTCCAGAGTGAATCTTCTGGCATTTGGACCCTAATATCTAAACGGCAAGAATCGGGAATATCACAGGGTTCCCCATCTTGATAGAATATCTTGTTGCCATTGTCATCAATAGATTTGAGCCGCCAATTTTGAAATCTCTCCGGTAAATGTGCGTGTTGGCGATGGAAAGTCTCAATAATAATAGAGCCGTCAGGTTGAACGTGATCATCAACAAAAATCAGTTCAAGATTATTGTTGTCGCGGGGAACGGAAATACCCCCATTAACACCCCAACCACCATCAGCGTTATAGCCCAGGATATTTGATATACGATATATACCGGTCCCCTGTTTTATCACTTCTGCACCTTCGGATTCGTCATTAGTCGAGAATGTGCCATCAGGGTAAATTTCTATTATCGGAGAGGCTTTCTTGAGGTATCCGTTGGTGTCTGGTTTAGCGTTCTTATCGTCCCAAAACTTACGGGTAGCTTGTCTGTTGCTATCGCTATTTATGCTATCTGTACGATATGTATTGCCTTCATGCTCGAAAACCAGCCTATGGCTCCATACACCATACACGCCTTCACTTGATAAGCCATTTACATTACTAAATCTTAACTGAACGCCATACCCACCAAGTGGCAATCCATATTTAGTGACGAATGGCGCGTTGGGTCCATATCCGGCACAACCATCGTATAAATTTTCCAATCCATCCAAACGAGCAAAACCCATTGAAAGCATTGCATTATTAGTTGATACCGCACCCACATCCGCCGCAGTCAGATTGATATCCCCAGTCAACGCCTTACCGTTTATTTTCCGGCTATCAGGTACTCTAGTATTAATATTTCCAAGTAATGAATTAACTATTTCCTTAATCAACTGTTGCGTCACTGCCAATGTATCACTATCACCCATCACATCGGTAAGTTGCACAATACCTTTTTGTGTTAATGAAGCATTGGGAATTCCTGTTATCGCTTTCTGTTCTAAAGCTTTATTTAACTGTGCAGTGAGTTTAGTGACATTACCATCATCTAAAACATCCTCACCAGTTTGTGTCGCAATAAAATCAGCTACAACCGATGTTATTGTTGATGTTTGACGAAATATCTTATTTAATATGTAATTATCAATATACTGCCTGTCTGGAAACCCACGCGGCAAATTCGGATCTGTTTCATAGTTTTGTTGACTGGGCACATTAGCGTTACTATCAATAGCAAAAGCTTTAAAATCATTTTTACTCATATACCTTCCCCAAATTAAATAATGTTCATTTACAGTCAATAAATCGAATTATTAAAAATAATTCTCCATAATTCACATCAGTTATAGTCTAATTATAAAAAATAATAAAAATATCCTTACTGACCGCCCTCCACTTTTAGCAAAAATACATTTAAAATCGATAACCAAATAAATTTCACAGACCAGAGTTCATTTTTATATGGACTTTCATACAAATTTTCCAATCAAAGCACTGATTAAAAACCAGTGCTTCGTTAATATTTAAGAATTATAAAACTTTAATGGTATTATTCTTGCGGCTTTTCAGGCCAATTAATATCTGGTGCCGATGAAACATCAACCCGACGCAGTAATACCAAATACTTTTTCCAATCTAGCAATAAAGTTTTTTCCGCTTCTGAGGCCATTTCAGTTTCAACCGCATATTGCAATACCGTGATGGCTTCATCAGCTTGCCGACGAAAAATAGCACGCTGTTGTTCTGCCTGTTCAATTTGACTGATTTTTTGAGCTTCAAAGTCCGTTACCCATTTTTCACCATCCCATTGATCAAAATCGGTGGACGGTTGTTCAAATGTTAATGTTTCTGGTAATTCACCCAGCGCAGCCACTTCTTCCTGTGCACCCACTTGCGTGTTGTAAGCTATTTTTCCACGGTGGTCAGGAACAATTTCCCAATAACTCCCGTCCTCACTGCGACGCACAGCCATATCATCAGAATCTGGCAAATCTGGCGCGTCTAAATAAGAATGCGCTGACAAACCGACGCCTTCCGCAACATATTCGAAATCACTACCAGAGAATTCTCTCGAATAGGGATTGGCATGATAAACTTTTATCCAGCCAGCTTGAGTCGCTAATCCATCTTCACCTAATACAGCGGTTTCTGAATTTAAGATATTTTCTTGTGTCATTATTATTCTGCCTTTACGATATTATTCTGCTTTTACGATATAGTTAAATGCGATATTGCGGGGGCGGGTTTCATGACCGCTTGTATTGTTAGCAATTGATGTAACAGTGGCACTATCAAGTACATCACGCCCCAGAGGGAACTGGTATCTATCTACAGGACCTTGATAACTAGAAAGAAATTGCCCATCAGGGAGTCCTTTCGTAAGTTGTATTCTTTTTGTGTTGTCAGTCTGTGCGCTTAAAATAACACGGCCACCATCAACACCACGACCATCATCCCAACCACGAATAAACTCGCCTCTTAAATCAGGTAATCTACCGTCAGGATAAGCTTCTGCTAACTTCGAATACTGTGATCTACTAAAAGCGGAACCATTACAAGTAAAATAACCGGAAGGTGGATGGGGTAACGGCCACGGAATAGGAGAACCAACAGGGATACCGGAAATATTTGAAGCTTTTTGCTCTAAAGCTTTATCTAAAGCGCTATTAAATAGCACGGTCAGTTTAGCTATATCACCATCATCCAGTATATCTTCACCAGATTGTGTCGCAATAAAATTAGCCACAACAGACGATATTGTTGAGGATTGGCGTAATACCTTATTTAATACATGAGTAGAAACATTCTCAGGTGGAAACCCCGTCTTTAAATTCTGGCTTTCTTCATATTTTTCTTGACTCACTACATTAGCATTCTCACTAATAGAAAAGGCTTTAAAATCATTTCTTTGGCTCATATACTCCTCTTAAATTCAATAATATCATTCAGTAATAAATATATTAAATAGTCGTACAGATAGCCTATCTCAATTGGCGATGATTATAGTCTAGTTCAGGAAAGGAATAATGAAATTTATTTTATAACTTATAGGGTTAATTATTTTTGTATAATTGGCAGTAATAATCATCCAACACATTGCAATAAATCTTCATGATAATATTTCCTACCTTTATTAAAACAAATGAAAAAATAATAGTGACAAAAAGTTCTTTCATTGAAAAGTAAAAAGACCACACTACAGCGTGGCCTTAAGCAAGGTAACTCACCAGTAAAAATCATTGTTTTTCAGCAAATAATAACCTGTAAATTCCCCCTCCAACAATCCCACCAATAATTGGCATCACCCAGAAAAACCATAACTGCTCTAAAGCCCAGGTATTCTGGAATATCGCAACAGCCGTGCTTCGTGCCGGATTGACTGACGTGTTAGTAATAGGAATGCTAATCAAATTAATTGAAACCAGCGCCAAACCTATTGCTAATGGCGCAAAGCCCGGAGGTGCTCGTCTATCTGTCGCACCAATAATAACAATTAAGAAAATAGCCGTTAAAACAATTTCAGCCACAATAGCCGATTGAAGCGAGAATCCACCTGGTGAATGTTCACCAAAACCATTTGCTGCAAAACCACTCGTGGTCGCATCAAAACCCGCCTGCCCACTGGCAATAACATATAATACCGCGCCAGCAAGAATACCACCTATAACTTGAGAAATAATATAAGGAATAACCTCCACTGCCCTGAAACGACCACCAGCCCAAAGACCAATTGTTACAGCGGGATTAAAATGCCCGCCAGAAATATGCCCAACAGCATATATCATCGTCAATACTGTTAAGCCAAATGCCAAAGATACACCGACAAAACCAATCCCTAATTCAGGAAATGCCGCAGCGAATACAACACTACCACATCCCCCAAAAACCAGAACAAAAGTTCCAAGTAATTCAGCCGCCAATTTTCTTAACATGTTTTGTCCTCATCCAGTTATCAAAACGAGTCACCTTGCTGAAATTAACTATAGCCAATAAATTAAAATCATGCTTATTTTTACTATAACCGCATAAGTTGCTGATTCTTGTGGCATCTTTGCCTGATATTCACTTTAATCAGGGATTTTATGCAACATCTATCCTGTGCAGATCAACTTTTTGGTAAAAAATGGATAGCTTAAAATCAATTATCACCAAAATAAGTTCAATATTCTGTTGTGACTGCTCCCCGCCGTCGCGATGCATCTTGAAATCCATAGGGTATAAACTATTACATTATTTGTTGTGAATTGTTTAACTAAATCAAATAAATTACCGTGTAGCTCTATTTTCAATCACTCAGAATCAAGATGCCACTTATGTAATATTCGATGAATGAAAGGTGTGACAACAAGCCCCAAAATAATAAAGAACACACTTTCCAAAAATACCCCATATATGGCAATAAAATATTTACCGGGTAAACTAACAGGGACGGGATCTAAACCCTGCGATCCCAGCATAGATAAAGCGTTAAGCAAAGATTCAGAAAATGTATGCCCCTCTATCAAGTAAAACCCCAGGACACCCGGAATTATTCCAATAAAGAAAAACGTTGCAGCAATAAGGTAAAAACGCACCACCCGCCATAAAAAATGGTCCAAACGAATCAGTTTATCAGTAAATTTTTCCACAATTATTGCATCCTCAACAATTCTACGAAATCTTATGCAATCTCAATGAAAATGAAATCAGAGCAAATTTAATAAAAATAGCGCAACACAACGTTAGCTAAGACATATATAGCAAGCCATCCGAAGATGGCTAATCAATCTCTCTCATTACGTTTTAACCACCTTACCTGATAACCAAAACAGATGTTGTCGAATATTTGACAACACCTGATGCATTAGATCCTAATAAGTGCGTTGTAATATTGGGCCTTCTAGAGCCAATAACGATAAGATCAGCATTAATTTCTGTCGCTGCTGCTGTTATTTCATCTCTTGGCGACCCAAATGCAATGGAATAGGATAACCTGTCAGCAGGAAAATCGATGGTATCAAGCAGCGTTTTCAAATCAT
The DNA here is from genome assembly GCF_042879335.1 of Photorhabdus sp. RM96S. NCBI lineage: Bacteria > Pseudomonadati > Pseudomonadota > Gammaproteobacteria > Enterobacterales > Morganellaceae > Photorhabdus > Photorhabdus sp. RM96S. The sequence goes on from NZ_JBHFKT010000018.1 coordinate 36,461, forward strand.
CTTCGGCTTTAATTGTCGCTTTATCCTTAATTTCATCATATCCCAACGAATATGCGTTAACAATCGCGGATGAAATTGGCAGTACATGAAGAATATGGAGCTTCGCACCTGTTTCTTTTGCTAAAGACAGTGCATGCTTAACCGCTTTACTCGTTAGTTCATCTTCTGAAATATCTACCGGTACTAAAATAGTTTTGTACATACGCACGCTCCTATATTTACATACCAAACCAGACTACTACATTTAGTATACGCTATATCCTGTTAATTACTATGAGCTATTTTCCTCTTCCCACACCTTTATCTATAACCAGACAATTAATATCATTTTTAATTTATTTACCTTACACCTTTAGTTTCATATAGTTATGATCATTAAATAGGTAGCAAAAGTGGGATATGTACAGGGGCAATAACATTAACCCCTGAGACCCTACCTCACTGCCGATATAACACTTTTATTTGCTGAACGGTATTTTCAAATATCTTAGCCTGTTTTTCATCGCCCATTTCTGCAATAACATGTTCCAAATTCAGTACAACTTTCCCTGCATGAGCTTGCCCCATAGTTTTAAGCATAGAAGCCAACAGAACTTTCAAACATGTCACCTCTGTTGCCAAGGTTTCAGTATCAGATGAAGGAATTAAATCGATTTTATTCATAGTCGTTACCTGTTTACGTATTAATTACGTTATGAAAATAATAATTATACCACATAATTCACCCCCTATTTTTATACATTTTCCAAATAGATCTACGCCAAAAAACGTTAAATTATTGTTAAAGCCATTTGTTTTATAAATATTTATTTAGTTATTAATTTTATCATAATCAGAATATATAGGACATTCTGATTTCAAATAAATAACACTTGTTATCATATAAAATAATTCTCTTTTGTCTTTGGAGGAGATAAGTATAATATTCACATTTCTGATGAACTTTTAGGATAATCTATCTATTTTATTGTTTTATATAATCTTTACTATACCTTATGGATTTCAAGATGCATCGCGACGGTAAGGGAGCCAATCGCCGGAAGCATAACGAACGATGTGGCCAGGGTAAGTGAGTACAGCCAACAAAGAGGCAATTTGAAAGATAACGGGTATATCAATGAAGCTCATGTATGAGCATATAGAGCCAGTTGGAGACACTTTTTTGATAAATATTTTGTTAGTCGATGATCATGAGCTGATCAGAGTTGGTGTAAAACGTATTCTTGATGACGTAAAAGGAATAACCGTAGTAGGAGAAGCTAATTGTGGTGAAGATGCGATAAAATGGTGCCGAGCTAATAAAGTAGATATCGTGTTAATGGATATGAACATGCCAGGCATTGGTGGCCTGGAGGCGACAAAAAGAATCCTACGTTATTGTCCCGATGTCCGTGTCATCATGTTGACTGTCTATACTGAAAACCCTTTACCAATGAAGGTGATGCAGGCTGGCGCCAGAGGATATCTCAGTAAAGCCTCGACCTCTCAAGACATGGTTAATGCAATTCGTGCAGTTAATGCCGGCCAGCGCTATATTGCTCCCGATATTGCTCAACAGATGGCCCTTAGCCAAATTAGCCCACAGCAAGACAATCCATTAAGTTGTCTGTCTGATCGTGAATTACAGATTATGCTGATGATCACGAAAGGACAAAAGGTGAACGATATCTCTGAACAACTTAATCTCAGCCCAAAAACCGTTAATAGCTATCGCTACCGAATGTTTAGTAAACTAAATATCAGCGGTGATGTAGAATTAACACATATAGCAATACGTTATGGGCTATTCGACACAGAGAGTCTATTAAATAGTGACGGAACAATTTGATTCAAAAACATTTTTAAAAACAGTAACCAGTCAGCCTGGCGTTTATCGTATGTATGACACCTCAGGCACGGTTATTTATGTCGGTAAAGCCAAGGATTTAAAAAAACGGCTTGCCAGCTACTTTCGCACACAGATCGCCAGTCGTAAAACCGAATCTCTGGTTAAAAATATTGTTCAAATAGATGTTACAGTTACGCATACCGAAACTGAAGCACTGCTGCTGGAGCATAATTACATTAAGCTCTATCAACCCCGATATAACGTTTTACTGCGAGATGACAAATCCTACCCTTACATTTTTCTCAGCGCAGATAAACACCCACGACTGACAATGCATCGGGGAGCTAAACATTTCAAAGGTGAATATTTCGGCCCATTTCCAAACGCTCATGCGGTACGAGAATCATTAATCTTACTGCAAAAACTTTTTCCTATCCGACAATGTGAAGATAGCGTCTACCGCAATCGCTCGCGGCCATGCCTGCAATATCAAATTGGCCGCTGCCTTGGGCCTTGCGTTAAAGGGCTGGTAAGTGAAGAAGAATATCAGCAGCAAGTTGATTATATTCGTCTGTTCCTTTCAGGCAAAGATCAGCAAGTTTTAACCAGATTAATTGACCGAATGGAACAAGCCAGCCAGCAACTGAAATTTGAAGATGCAGCAAAATACCGTGATCAAATCCAGGCCGTTCGTCAGGTTACTGAAAGACAATTTGTTTCAGGAACAGGCGATGACCTCGATGTTATCAGTGTTGCCTTTGAAGCGGGCATGGCTTGCCTGCATGTACTGTTTATACGTCAGGGCAAAGTACTGGGTAGCCGAAGTTACTATCCTAAAGTCCCGACTGGGACAAAGCTTGATGAGATTGTACAAACATTCCTTGGTCAATTTTATTTACAGGGCAGCCAAAATCGGACTTTGCCCTCAGAAATTTTGCTGGATTTTACTCTGCCAGAGAAAGACATTTTGTCTGATTCTTTATCTGAAATATCCGGGCGAAAAATTCATATTCAAACCCGGCCCCGCGGAAATAAAGCCCGTTATCTGAAACTTGCCCGCACAAATGTAACAATCGCCCTAGCAACCCGCTTATCACAACAATCAACTATTCACCAAAGATTAGACGCTCTCACCAAATTAGTTAAATTAGCAAAAATTCAGAGAATGGAATGTTTTGACATTAGTCACACTATGGGGGAACAAACTGTTGCATCCTGTGTCGTCTTTGATAGCAATGGTCCACTACGTTCTGAATACCGGCGCTATAATATCAGTGGTATTACTCCCGGTGATGATTACGCTGCCATGAATCAAGTATTACGCCGTCGATACGGAAAAGCATTAGATGAGTCAAAAATTCCCGACATTATTTTCATCGATGGCGGTAAAGGGCAATTAGCTCAGGCAATAGATGTCTTTCAGTCTCTTGATGTTGAATGGGATAAAATGCGACCTCAATTAATAGGCATTGCCAAAGGCAGTGATCGCAAAGCCGGGCTTGAAACACTATTTTTCGCGACGGAGGATAAAGGTATCGCATTACCGCCGGACTCTCCTGCCCTGCATGTGATTCAGCATATTCGTGACGAATCACATAATCATGCAATAACCGGGCACCGTCAACGTAGATCTAAAGTTAGAAACACCAGTACGCTGGAATCTATTGAAGGCGTTGGGCCAAAACGCCGACAAATGTTACTGAAATACATGGGAGGTTTGCAGCCTTTACGTAATGCAAGTGTCGAAGAGATCGCAAAAGTACCGACTATTTCCTATGCATTAGCAGAAAAAATTTATAATGCATTGAAACACTAAGTACATTGATGCACCATACTTATAAATTCCACTATAGCCAGATAGTTAAGAAGCACTATGCAATTAAATATACCAACATGGCTCACTCTATTTCGTATCGTCCTGATCCCATTTTTTGTCCTGGCATTCTATTTGCCATTCACATGGGCGCCGATGGTTTGTGCCATAATTTTTATTGTCGCTGCGGCGACAGACTGGTTTGACGGTTTCCTCGCGCGCCTTTGGAAACAGACAACTCGCTTTGGCGCATTTCTTGATCCTGTCGCGGACAAAATCATGGTTGCTGCCGCATTAGTCTTAGTTTCCGAACACTATCATACATGGTGGATAACCCTCCCCGCAGCAACCATGATAGCGCGTGAAATTATCATCTCTTCTCTCAGAGAATGGATGGCTGAATTAGGCAAACGCAGTAGTGTTGCCGTTTCCTGGATGGGTAAGGTAAAAACGACAGCACAGATGGCGGCGTTAGTTGCTTTATTATGGCGCCCTAATTTTGAATTCGAATTGGGCGGATTCATATTACTTTATGTTGCTACGGTGATGACATTTTGGTCAATGTTTCAATATGTAAACGCGGCTTGGTCTGACTTGCGTGAAGCTTGATCGAAATGACGTAAAAACCATCGAACAAACACAGCGTAACAATAATTGTGTTGACTCGATACGTGAAGTAAGTAGAATGCAACGCATCGAACGGCACATGAGATTTACGAAAACAAATAAGTAAATCAGCCAGTTCAAAGCGGTGCGGGAATAGCTCAGTTGGTAGAGCACAACCTTGCCAAGGTTGGGGTCGCGAGTTCGAGTCTCGTTTCCCGCTCCAAGTTACTGTTCAGAAGTTTGATAGTAACTTAGCGACTAAAGGTTTAGTAGCTGAATTATTCGTTGAATAATTATTCATTGAATATAGAAAGGCGCGTTGGCAGAGTGGCCATGCAGCGGATTGCAAATCCGTCAACCTCGGTTCGACTCCGGGACGCGCCTCCAAATTCAGCCCAGGTGGTGAAATCGGTAGACACAAGGGATTTAAAATCCCTCGGCCTTAAGGCTGTGCGGGTTCAAGTCCCGCCCTGGGCACCATATAGAAACTTACTGTAAAACAGTGAGTTAGGAAAAAGAAAAGGCCACCGCAAGGTGGCTTTTTTTCGTGATGGAAATCACTATATCCTTTCATTATACTCTTTACCTCGGCTGTTCCGGCCATTCAATATCGGGAGACAGCGAAATATTTACTCTATTGAGCATTACCCTATATTTTTTCCATGTCAGTAAAGCGGATTTTTCTACTTCGGTAGCGATATCTAAATCAACAGCATCTTGCAGTAATGTAATGAATTCATTCGCGTGTCGCAACAGAATTACACGCTGCTGCTCCGCTTGTTCAATCTGATTTGCTTTTAGAGCTACATTATCAGTGACCCATTTTGTGCCATCCCATTTATCAAAATCAGTGGTCGGTTGCTTGAAGGTTAGAGTTTCAGGTAATTCACCCAGTTCAGTGATTTTCTGTTGAGTTCGTGTTAACGTGTCGTAAGCTATTTTCCCCCGATAATCAGGGACGATTTCCCAACACTTACCGTCTTCACTGCGACAAACAGCCACATCATCAGAATCGGGAAAGTCTGGTGCATCTAAATAAGAATTCGCTGACAAACTGACACCGAGCATGACATGTTCAATATCAGCGTGAGTAAATTCTCTTGTTATTTGATCCGTGTGATAAACTTTTATCCAGCCGGCTTGAATTGCTAATCCGTCTTCACCCAATACGGCGGTTTCATGTTCTAAAGCGTATTTTTGTTCTGTCATTATGCTGCATGCTGCTGCTCTCACTATGTAGTTAAATGCTATATTACGGGGCCTCGATACCCCTATAAATGCGGAATTCGCAATCCAGTCTGCCTGAGCTTTATAATATACAGCTTTTACCGAAGTATTTTTATTTTGGGGAATATCCCACTGCAATTTTGCAAACTCATTGCGTGAGAGGGTAATCATAAAATTATTAGCCCGATCAACATTCTGTAACAAATAAGCCCCTTCTTGCCATGACAATATTGAACGAGATGGGTCCACATTTCGACCACTGTCCCAGCCACGGATAAATTCTCCCCTTAGGTCGGGCAATCTGCCGTCAGGATAAGCTTCTGCTAACTTTGGGTACTGCAATTTATTGAAAAATGCACCGTTACAAACGAGATAGTTGATAGGTGGATAGGGTAACGGCCACGGAATGGGGGAACCCACAGGGATATTAATTTCTTCACGTAATGAATTTATTATTTCCTGAGCAAGTTTTTGTGTAACAGCCAATGTATTGCTATTGCCAACCACATTTGTAAGTTGAACAATACCTTTCTGTGTTAATGAAGCATCAGAAACTTTTGTTTTTTGTTCCAGTGCTCTATTTAATTGAGCGTTGAGTTTATCTATATTCCCATCATCCAGAACATCATTGCCAGATTGTGTGGCGATAAAATTAGCGACTACAGAGGATATCGTGGACGACTGACGTAATGCCTTATTTAGCATATCAGTGGTAATACCATCTTGTGGAAACCCAGTCTGCAAATTCTGATTTGCTTCATATCCTTCTTGGCTAATTACATTAGCATTATTACCAATAGAAAAAGCTTTAAAATCATTTTTTTGACTCATATCCTTACTCCTTAAGAAAAATAATATTTTTTATAATCAACATATTTAATTACTGTAAAAATAATCCGCCGGTAATTCATTAAAATCAAAGTCTAGTTCAGAAAGAAGAGTAATACAGCATTCCTATTTATTAGGAGATTGACTATTTTTATATAATTAGCGGCAATAAGTAATTAAATATTTTAGAATTGAAAACATGCCCAAACCATTTATATTTAACATCTGAAAACTATTCTCTCTATTCGTAGAACCGATGGAAAAGAAAATTTTATCTATCAATAAAAAAGGCCACGCAATGCGCAGCCTTTGAACGTGTGTAATAAGTTGTTAACTAATAGCGAGATTCAATCTTTTACCAAGAACATTTAACGCGCTTTCTACCGTGTCAATCTTCGTGTTGTGACGCAATGAGACTATACGTTGAACATCTTGCGGAAACGTTCCTATTTTTCTCGCTAGCTCTGCATTATTTGTTTTTGTTTGCAGCATTGTATTTAACAACAATACATTAACTGCAACACTTGCCGGAACATCAACAAAGGCTTCATCTCCATTAGACTTTCTATTTCTAAGCTGCCTGTACGGCAGTGCACCTCGATTTGGTTTGTCTTGGCGTTATGAACAATTTCTAAGCTGCCTGTACGGCAGTGCACAATTTCACCAACAATCATTGCATCAGGGTCTATTTCTAAGCTGCCTGTACGGCAGTGCACTGTTATATATTAACTCCAACTCACTGACTATCAAAGAATATATTTATCAAAAGCAAAAAAAACCTTTTTTATGAGACAGGTTAAATTTCATTAAAAATCAATGAATTATAGTTGGTCGTTAAAAAAGGGTAAAAATTACAAGTGAAATAACCGAACGGTGGATGAGGTAATTTTTTGCTCTAGTGCTTTATTTAATTGAGTGGTGAGTTTGGCTATATTTCCATCATCCAGAACATCATTGCCAGATCGTGTCGCGATAAAATCAGCCACGATAGATGATATGGTTGATGCTTGACGTAATACCTTATTTAATAAGTGAGTAGGAACATTATCTGGTGTAAATCCAGTCTTCAAACTTTGGTTTTCTTCATATTTTTCTTGATTTACCACATTCGCATTATCACCAATAGAAAAAGCCTTAAAATCATTCTTATAACTCATGTACTTTCTCCTGAAATTAAATAATGTTATTTTATAATCAATATATTGAATTATTGTAAAAACAATCCCTCTTGCAATTCACGCCAATCACTGTTAATACAACACCTCAATTCTATAGCCCATTCCCTGATCATTGGCAGTTTTTAATAATATTTACAATTGCCTCTAATACATTATTACTCTTGCTAACTATTAGCACTGTTATTTTATTTTTCAGAAAGTCAAAGAAAGCCCTCTCGTTTATACCCTATGGATTTCAAGATGCATCGCGACGGCAAGGGAGTGAATCCCCGGGAGCATAGATAACGATGTGACCGGGGTGAGCGAGTGCAGCCAACAAAGAGGCAACTTGAAAGATGACGGGTATATACGCTTTTTTGTTCCACTGGCGAACCACCTGATCCCTAATACTTAGGCATTTTGGCTAACGCTGGTATACCGCCGGCTTTCTTTACTGCTGTATCCAGTATGTTCATAAAGGTTTTCTTTTTTTACTAACAACAACAAACAAAATACAATAAATACTTTAAAAATAAAGTTTTGCTTGCTATAAAAATAAAAGCCTCGCTTGTATATTTAAGGCATGAAAACAATGCACGAAAGAATCAAGCAAGCTCGGCTTGCAAAAAAATTAACTCAAGCTGAACTAGCAGATATGCTTGGTGTTACTCCACAGTCTGTACAACAGTGGGAATCAAACACAGAACCAAGAAAATCAAGGCTAACAACATTAGCATTTATCCTTGACGCTGATGTGAACTGGCTTTTATTTGGCAAAACACTCAAAAAGGGTGAGGACCAAGTTCCACCTGATAGCAAGTGGACAACTATTGCGCAATGGGACAACAACATGCTACTAGATGGCGATGAGGTGAAGGTGCGGTTCTTAAAGGATATTGAATTCGCATGCAGCAATGGTGGATGTGTTGATGCGGATTATAACAGCTTTAAGTTAAGATTTTCCAAAGCAACATTAAGAAAAATTGGCGCACCAACTGACGGCTCTACAATTATTTGTTTTCCTGCTAAGGGCGACAGCATGGAGCCAGTTATCCCGGATGGAACAGCAATAGCAGTAGATATCTCTAATAAGAAAATTATTGATGGAAAAGTGTATGTGATTGAACAGGATGGATTAAAGCGTCTTAAATGTCTTTACAGACGCCCGAGAGGAAAATTACTTATCAGAAGTTATAACCGTGATGAATACGAAGATGAAGTTGCAGATAAAGATCAAGTGAACATCATCGGGAGAATGTTCTGGTATTCCGTTTTAGATTATTAAGGTTATGGAATGGACAATTTTAAGATAAAAATAAAACATCATGTTGACCACGTTAAGAGTGCGGGCCAACACTGCACCACCGAAGAAACAACTAAGCAAGCATTAATATTGCCTTTTTTAGATATTCTTGGGTTCAGTCCGTATGACCCTCAAAAAGTTAAAGCCGAGTACGGAGCGGATTTTCCCGGGTTAAAAGCAAATGAGCGTGTTGATTATGCCTTGTTTTGCCAAGGTGTCCCAGTTATGTTTATTGAGGCAAAGGGATACAGCGAAAAGCTAGATAACCACTGTCCTCAGTTATCCAGATACTTTAATTCTACTCCAGAAGTGACTATTTCAGCAATTACAAATGGATTAGAGTGGCGTTTCTTTACCGATTTAAAACAAAAAAACGTAATGGATCTTACCCCATTCTTACGCATTAAAATGGATGAAGTTAGCGATGCGGATGTAGGCCAGCTCTATCGATTTAGACACGATAAATTCAAACCGGAAGCACTAAGAACGCTTGCAGAGGAAAGTGTTTACTTATCCGCTTTTACTAAAACCATCAGCACTAGCTTAAGAGATGTTGATAGTGAATTTGTGAGATACGTTGCCAATAGATCTAATGTCGAACGCCAACTAAATCAGCGCTTTATTGAATCAATCACCCCATTGGTAAAACAAGCTGTTGAGAAATCTGTCAGCGCAATGGTGGTTTCCGGTCTTTCAAATAAACATGTTCCAATTGATGGAGTTCAAGACGAGATAGAACCTCAAGAGAGTCCGAAAGAACCAGATGAGATAGTAGATCTAGATAACCCTAATATTGTTACCACTAAAAACGAATTAACTCTATATGAAAAAGCAAAATCAATAGTCGGGGAATCTGTTGATTTGCAATACAAAGATACAGAGTCTTACTTTGGTATTCTTTATCAAGGAAAATCAAATAGATGGATAATAAGATACTTTGACAAGAAGAATAAACCTTACATCCAGATACCTATTGAGCTAACTGATATATTAGCCAACGAAGTTAATAGAGCTGGATTATCTGCTAATAACTCAAGAATATTTATAGAAGCTCCAGAAGATATATTGAGGATAACAGGTATTATCCTTGATGCTTTTGAGTTTGTTAAAAACGACGATAACTTTAGAAAGAAAGCACAATAATTATACCAGCCACCACTCGGTGGCTTTTCTGCCCCATATCCTTCACTATCATCTAAAAATGTCTAAGCAGTCACATTTCCAACAATCAATAAAAATAAACCCACCTTAAAAACAAGTATTACTTGTTTCAGTGAATTGATTAATGGATAGCAGACTGCATGAGCAGGGCATAACGATTGAGTAATTGATTAAAACGGGTGTCAATTTGCTGACACAGTGCCGGGGAGACCGGGCCGCTTTTTTGTTGTTCGGCCAGTTGGCGCAACAATTCTTCCAATGGCGGCGTGCTCGCCAACGGTTGCTGAATGCCAAATACTATCGATTTCAATTCAGACCCCGTGAGATAACGACCGCGTCTTTCATCCAGCTCATCAAGGCGGGCCGCTAATCGTTGCAGACGCGATTGAACCAGGTGATAATTTTCCAGTTCAGAGACAGGTAACGCCGTGGCTTCACGTTGCTGTTGCCACTGTTTCTCCATCTCTTGCACCGTTTGGCTGGCCGGCCATAATGTTTGCAGCTGGTGTAATAGCTGCGTCCCATACGTTAATCGCCACAACACAGGCAAGGTCTCCAAACTTGCCAGTTGCGACCGGCTGGCCGCCAGCGTTTTCGCCTGCAACTGATTCAGCAGCACGGCGTTGTCCGGGTGGCGCAACTCAGCAAGTTGCGCCGGGAGCAAGGTCTGCGGCAAAGGCTGCGCGGTCACTTGCAATGCCTGCGCCAGCGGCGGCGCTTGGCGCATCCCTTTCACCCACCAAACACCGGCCGCTGCCAGCGCGCACAACGCGACACCCGCGACAAAACCGTGCCAGACTTTCCCGCGGGACACAGGTAAAGCCCCGACCCCATGGCCCTGAGGGGGGACGCCAGAGACCGTTTCATGCACGACATATATCAGTTGCGGCCGGGAGAGGGCTGTGGGCGTCAAAATAGCATTCCCTCCCGGTTGTATGGCGGAGACCGGGACAACCGGCATCATCCCCGTTTCCGGTTTCAGCCGCTCTAAACGTTGAGCGCTGTTGTGAAGCCACACGCGGAGGCTGTCGAGTTGACTCACATATTTCAGTTCCAGACGTTGAAGCACTTCACACAGATGTTCAAGCACCTTTTCCACCGGGTAAATCAGCGGCAGGTCAATATAGGAGAAAACCGAGGTACGTAACACCTGTTGTAACCGCGCGACCAGCCAGGCCAATATCTCAACCCGTACACGTGTAGATTGCGGCCAGCATTGCGACCATTGATGAGCCACTAACCCCTCAATCAGGGCCAACCCTTCATGCATACCCGCTAATCCGGCCCGTTGTGCCCGGGCCAATGTGTACCAGGCGGCACTTTGCAGTTCTACACCGTTAACCTGAAACAGTGTCAAACAAAGCTGTTCAACTTTAGCCCAGTCAATGTCGGGCCGGGCCGGATGGCTCAGTTTGCTCATTTCGTCTTTCAGCGCGCGGAATTCAGGCCGCGTCCGGGGATCCTCCCCGATATAGACACTATTTTCAGTCATCACTTTATTTTCACCCAGATTGGTTGCTGAAATCCGCATGATTAACGCCGCGGGACAACATCAACGCATTCAACCGTCCGGGCGTCACCCCGGCCCGTTCCGATAACAGCAAGCGGCGGCAAGATAGCCCCACCGCAGATTAATCCATCCGCCCTTGTTGGCGCAGATGGCGAACCAACACTTTCCCTTCCGGGACAAATTCCGTGCTAAAACGCACCCGCCCCACCCCGTTCAGTTCGGCGTTGATGTCATAACGCAAATGCGCCGGTTCAATCTCCGGCAATAACGTCACACTGACCTGCTTCAAGCGGGGCTCATAAGTCAGCAGCGTGTGCTCAATCGTCGCGATCAGGCGTTGTGACGATTCAGGCAACCCTTGCAGGACCGTGCTGAGATCAGGCAGGCCATAATCCGGCAGATGGCTCAGCGAACCCGCCCGGCCATTGAGGATACACTGCATATTGTCCAGTACCGATAAAATCACCTGATTTTCCTCACTGATCTGATGCAAATCCAACCCGCCGCGAACGTTGCCGAACAGGCATTCATACAGGGAAGGCTTGTGGGTTTTCTTTTTCATCAACTTACTCCTTTTCAGGCAACAGAGTCAGGCCGCCGCCATTTAACTCAATGGTACGCGGCTTATCCGGTAGCAGCGCCTGGCGCCTGATGATTAGGCGCCAGGTGGCCCCGGCTAAATCGGGATTTCTGAACAGACCCACCACCGCGACATATTTCGCCTGCGCCGCCATCGGCATATTGAGTGAAGCCTGACTACCCGGTTTGACCACCACCTCCCGGCTCGCCAGACAATCGGCCCCGAGTATACGGTCGCCGTTTTCCAGCAAATCCGCGTAATCCGCTTTTTCCAGCGCCCGGTTATCCCGCAACTGATAAACCCGGACCAGCGCCTGTCTCTTATACACAACTTTGTATCCTACTGTTTTTTATGAGAATTATTTTAAACTTATCAAGACAGTATTGAAAAATATTTCCTTTAAAATCAGTTGAGTATATTTATCAAATTACGGCTATTTACTCATAATTTGAGATGTGACTAAAAGACAGGACCAGCGCAGGGACGGACAGGGCAACACTTTCCCCGCTATCCGTGTTAACCGCGGCCCGGGGCGTAAAATCCAGCCGCGCGGTTTTCACTTGTCGATGAAAAAGGGACTGGGTGACGGAGACCGTGCCATCGGCGACCGTCTGCGTCAGCCCGCAGCCGGTCAGCAGTAAGGTGATTGCCGCTATCATCGGCGCCGTTTTATAAAAAGCGGTAGTGAACATGGTGTCCTCCGGTGTGTTGATGGCTGTCCGGTGATATGCCCTGATAATCCCCCAGACTCACCGTTATCTTGTCCGGGATTGCCGCCTGATTTTTTTCAGCCTGCAACCCCAGCACCCCGGTCAGCCCCAGCTGAACAGGCTTATCGCCGCCCAGCACCGGCACCGGTAATATTCGGGTCTGAAGGGTCAATTGCAGCCGGGCCCGGTACCGCCAGCCCAGATAAACGCGCAGCAACGTCAACAAATCGGTGTGTAACTGCCCGCCCGGCAGCCAGCCCCGCGCTTCCTCCGGGCAATCCGTGTGCAACGCCAGCAATAACTGGCTGTTGATATCCGTGCCGGCCCTGCCCAGCACGGTACGTTGCGACAGGGAAATCGGCTGCGAGTCTGAAAAACCGGCCGGTTGCCGCAGAGGGATCTGCCGCGGGCAGGCGGGCGTCACCCCGACACGGGTCTGCGGCGCCAGCAACGTCACCAGCGCCGATACCCCTTCCGCCGTCCGGGTCGGCAGGCGCATCACACTGAGCAGCGCCAGAAAACGGGACGCCGGCGTGGCAATCTGCTGCTGACTGCCCGGAATGCCTAAGCCAATCAGTCCCAGTAAACACTGCGATGTTGGGTCGCTTCCCCCAGCGGCAAACGTCGCCGGGTAGGAATATTTACGCCAGATACGGTAATACTGGGTCAGTATCCGGTGGTTAAACATATCCAGAAAGGCTTCCACCGCTTCATGCCCTTCCCGGTGTTGCGCGATATCGTTCAGGTAAGCGGTCGGCAACGGGGAATCCACGCCGTACAGCCCCATAAACGTGGTTCTGACTGTCGGGGGGCGATCCGGGTATTCGCCGTCAGTTTCCATCGCTTTCAGCGTACCGGTCGGGAACCCCATCCCCGGATGGGGCCGGAAACGTATCACATCATCGGCGGGATTATCCGTACTGCCCAGGGGGTGCCGATCCGGGGCCATGCGCTCAACGGCCTGACAGAACTGATAGAAATTGAGTGTCGAAATATCGTCCTTTAGTCCGGCCATTAACCGGGAATACACTGACTGTGCTTCTCTTGCCATGACAAGCGCTCTCCTGTGGGTTGTGAGACCAGCGTCAGCCGGTTGAACAGATGGATATCGGTGTACAAGGCAAAAAAGCGACTGAGCATCTCGCCGAACAGACAGATATCCCCGGTCCCGGTAAAGCCGTTGCTGTCCAGCGTGACTTCAATATGCACCCCCCGTTGCAGACACCCCTGCTCAAACCGCTCGATAAGAGAATGCTTTACCGCCACAATGGCCGCCAGACGGCGATAGTTCATCTCGTCATCGGTCCAGTCATACAGGGCCAGCGTGCCGCGCAACACTTCCGGGTTATCCATCAAACTGAGGAAATTGGAGCCGAGATGACTGAGCACCCGCCAGTGAAAGCGATCCCGGTTTGGCGGATAACACGGCAATGTCGGTTCACGCAGATTACGCACGGTCAGTCCCGCCAACGGGGGAGACACCGCCGTATCCAGCAGCGTCTCCTGCAATGCCCTGCGGGGCAGTTGCCCATGCGTGCCGGTCAGGGTGAGTGACAGATTTTCTGCTTCACGCGATCCCTCATGATTATCAATCGCCTCCCCGCCCAGAATCAGCCAGGTGTCGTACAAACCCGACGGCCCCTGTTTTACCCGGGTATGGTAGTAACGCGCCGGCGCGTCATGGCGCAGCATACCGCCCTGGTGGCGAAAACTACTGAAGGGCACATACGACTGGTGATCACTACGCTTCGAGGACACTACCGCATCCACCGAATAAATCTCGGTATGCCCGTCCTGAAGGCGCATCGGGCGCAGCAAATACTCCGTTTTCAACGGTGACAGCGGCAACGGATCGGATTCCAGCGGGAACAGGTTAATCACCGGCACACAGTGCAAACGGATATGCGCCGCAGAAAACGGCCTCTCATGAGGCCAGCTTTCACCCAGCACCACATCCAGTTCAAACCACGGCGTCCTGTCGGGTATAGTCAGCTGTTCCAGCCCACACAACGCGACAAACATGAATTTCTCACGGAAGGTAAAATACTCCAGCAGCAGCTGATAACCACTGAACGCGCTGTCCCCTTTCGGCCACAGCCTTTCCTCATCGCCAAATCCCAACGGGGAGAATCCCCCGTCAAACGGCTGGCGGTCGGGCTGACCGGGCAGACGCAGATACAGCTGTTGCGTCTGAAGCGTCAATGCCCGATGTAACGCGCAGGCCAGCGGGCTGTCCGCGCTCAGGTACAGCGGCAACCGACTCAAATCAACCTGGCGCCAGTCCACCTGCGTGCCGCAATCAAAACGCAGGCGAATAACAGCCCGGCCATCCGGCTCAGATTTAAGCGAAGCGTCAGTCAGCGCCAGCGGCAGCAACTGAACCGCCTGCGTGGTGGTATAGCGGCACCGGGTCTGTTGCGGGCCGATCGGCTGCGAAAGCACCTCAAAGCCCTTGTTCACCTGCGCCGGATTTTTCAGCTGTTTCAACTGTGCCCAATCCGCGCCCAGTTCCACAATGGACAGGGAAGGGATGGTACGCAGGTAATGCGGCCACAGCAAACTGACCAGCCCTTCCGTCAACTCCGGCAAGTCATCATCCAGCTTCTCGCGCAGGCGGCCCATCAGAAAGGCAAAGCCTTCAAACAGACGCTCCACATAGGGGTCACGGGTACCGACGCTGTCCAGATTGAGCAGAGCCGCCCGGTCAGGATGGGCTTTGGCAAACTCGTTGCCCGCGTCACGCAGGTAGCGCATTTCTGCCTCGTAATAGCGCAGGATTAAATCATCCATCGAATTGTCCTCAAATAAACCATTCAGAATAAACACATTGGGGAGGGTAAAACGGGTCGAACCGGGATAAGAGTGTCATACCGTATTCCAGGGCCATCAGCCACACAACACCGCCGCCCTGACCGGATCAATCGCCACCAATCCGGCCAGCAATGTCTCCCTGCGTTGGGCCGTCAGCGCCTTATCCTGTTCACTGCGTTGGGCTTTCATCCGCAGCAACTTAAGTTGCCGGGCTTTCACCTCAAACATCAGCGCCGGTTCCCACTCACTCAGAGCCAACGGCTCGCCGGCGTCCAGCTCCGCAAGCAGATGCAACGCCATCTCATTTTTGCCGTACTGTTCCGCCACCCGCGCCATCAACAAGCGCTGGAGCCAGCGGGGACGCCCCCCCACGATCCCCGGTAATTGCCCCAGCCAGCGCAACGCCGCCTCAATACCTTCACTGTCCGCCAATTGTAACGCCTCCGCTTCCCGCGCCAGGAGGTCATGCTCACCCGGTGCCGGCGGGGCGTCCGGTAACCCGTGGTCCTGGGCCGCCATCACGTCCCGCGCTATCCACTGACCGGTCACCTCATCGGCAAACGGTGTCCCGTCGTTATAGGCCAAATTCTCCAGCCCCGGCAGACGATCAAGCAGGATGTTCAGATCCTGTTTCACAATATCCGCCCAACTTTCATCAGGATGGCCCAATTGGCTTAATGCCTGACAGAGATACCACTGTAAATCGAGCCAAAAGTGGTTAACCCCTGCCGCGAACATCCGGTCGGCCTGCGCCAACAACTCACGCCAACTTTGTTGCCGGTAGAGCCGTTTCAGCCGCGCCCGGTATTCCGTACGAGGCGGCGCCAAACGGGTCAGTCCGGCGGTATCCTGCGGCGGTAACTGATGAACGGTATCCCAGCGCAGACTTTTCATCAGGCGATGACTGGATAACCACCCTTGCGGTTGATCACGCAGATAACGCGCCAGTTCACGCGCCTGTTCCAGCAAATCACGCCCGGACTGCACGGGCCGTACGCCGGGTGACGGCCCGTCACCGTTCGCCGACGCAGTTTGTGCGATAGTTTGCGGCACCACGGCGTCAACCCCGCCCGATTGGGCCAGACGGGTTTCCAGGGGGCCCGCCAGCCCGGCGAGGGTGGGACGAGCCGCCGCGTCCCAGCCGGCAAACACGTGTTCCAGTAACGCCAGCGCGGCCAGCACGCGTTCAAAATCGGCGCGATTCACTTCCGGGTAGCGGGATAAACTGGCCTGAACTTTGCCCCCGGTCAGCCACACCAGCGCCGCCTGACGGCGGCCTGCCCGATGGGGTAGCAAGGTTTCGCCAAAACGGTCCGCCAGCGCGGCTAACAACGTCAGCCCCTCAGCCAGGCCGTTTTCACCCTCCTGATGCAGACGCGCCCAGACGTAATAGGTCGCCACGCGAACATCTTTGCAGCAGGTCGTCAGCAGTTTTTCCGCCAATTGACAGATAAGGGCCGTATCAATGCCACTGAGTTTATTGACCTCCTCACGCATGCGCTGAAAATCATCGTGATGCGCCGGATCCTCCCCGGTCGGCGCCTCCGCGCTAATGGGCAACAACCACGTCGTCCACCGTTCGGTCTGCTCTCGGGCGAGGGCCAACACATCACGCTCACCCAGACAGGTTGTTATCAATCGTTGCAACATGAGTCCTCCGTCAGGTCATCGTCATCGACCGGTGAGATGACCGGGTTATCACCCGGTGTCGTGTCAAAAATCTCTTTCGGCAGGGTAAATCCCCGCAGTTTCAGCAACGCCAGCGGCCCGCTGCCCATTTCCGTGCGTAATATCCAGGTCACCGGTAAACCGTCCGGCATAGTGAAGGTCAGCCGGTAACGGCTTTCATCCCACTTTTCTGCTTTCGCCCGCGCCAGCCAGCGAATGAGCCCCCAGGTTCCCGGATAATCACCGAACAGCCGCGCCCCGGCATTGACACTGGTCCAGGTCAGCATCACCCCCGGTTTATACGTCTCTCCCGGCCAGCGAAAACGCTGCCAGCTTTCCATCTGGTTGAAGTAACGCAATTTCTGCCCGTCTATCGTCAGGTCGGTTTCCACCACATCCCGCGCCGCGCGCGCCCGCAGTTCAAACCGCAGTCCCTGACTGCCGTCCGCAAACAGCACATCCGATAACTGACTGAGCTGATTCACCGCTTGCAGGAAACGCGGGTTAACCTGCAACCCCTGACCGTTCACGTTATCCGGCACCCAACGGTTACCCGCTTTATGCAGCACCCCGCCTAACTGGCGCGTCAAAAACTGCTCAATGCGCCCGGTGTCCGGGCGGATAAACTGCCCCAGCATCGGCAATGAAATGTCACTTTGCCCACCGGCAAACGGGTAGCGACCGGCAAAGGCGGTATTCCAGTTAGCCACGATGGCTGTCTGCCACTGTTCATTTAAACTTGCCGCTGCCGGTTTCAGTATTCCCTGCCATGCCTGATTTAACGGCTGTACGAACATCGTCTGACCGAAACCGCGCCATTGGTCACCCAAACCGGCCGCCAGCAGATTGCCGTAACCCTGGGTCTCCGTCAGGTCGGTGCTTTTGCCCTGAAACACCGTCTGCGCCAGCCTCCCCGCCCTCTCTGAGGGGTCGTCACTGGTGTTTATCTGTTGCAGTTTCAGCCGCACCTGAGTAACCCGGGTCAGGAAGGTTTGCAGGTTGAGGTTGCTGTCCGCCGTTATGACATCCGATGCCTTATTTTTCCCCATCAGCGCCAGTAACGGACCGAAAGTGCTGTCCATCGGTCCGTTCACGTCGCCAGCCTGTTGGTTAATCACCGGCACCGCCGTTTTATTCAGCAACGTCTTCGCGGATTTCACCCATACCTCCGATAACGCCGGCCCCTGCTGGCCGGTCTGCCCCTGATACGCCACGGTGTTCATCAACGCTATCAGCGGGGACTGACGCCCGTCCGCCATCAGGGTTAACTGGTCTGTCACCCCGGCCAGATTACGCGCTTTGTTCCAGCGCAGGCTGTTGAGAAAATCCTGCCAGGCCCCGGCAAAATCGGTAAAGTAACGCGCGGTCAGGCGGGCTTTCAGCGCTGCCGGTGAGACGGCGGCCGGGACGGCCTGACGGTTATCACTCAATACCCAGTCAATCGCTTCCTTGCGTGAAGCCACCGCGTTATCAATCGCTTTCTGTATCTGCCCTTCCCACGCCTGACGGGTAAACATCCCCGGCACCACGCGCGAGGTGGTAAACAACCGTTCCGCCTCGGTGTCGCCGGTCATTTGCCTTAAGGTCAGGTCGGCATAATCCGGCGCCACCGAGTGCAGCATCTGCTGGTAGAGCGTGGCTTCCGCATTGTGCCGCCCCATCTGCTCCAGCAATATCCGGCGCGCCTGACTGACCAACGCCGTGTCCGGCTGAATCCGCCATTCCGGATGGGCGGGCAGATTCTCCGCATAAAAAGCCCACAAATCCGGGGCCGCGCTCAACCACACGCCGGGGGCAATACCGGCCCGGGCCGGCTCGTTTTCACGGAGGACGCGGGTTAAAAACGCGGCCTCCGCTCTCGGTGGGGAGGCCATCATCAAATAGGCTTTAAGCTGGTCGTGAGCAGATTTTGCCCGGCGGGCCCGTTGCGGACTGCCCGGGGGCAGATTCACCAGGGCGCTCAGTTTTTGATGCAGTATCGCCGCCGCCTTATCCCGTATCAGCCGGTTATTCATCTGGGTGTAATACGGCAACACCGCCGTCAAGAGCGGCTGATTTTGACTCAAACCGAAACGCTGATACCAGGGCGCCCCATGTTCGACCCGATACTGTAACCGGCCCAGTTCATTACGCAGCGCCTTAAACGCCATCAACTGGGCGTCGGACGCCTCAGGACGGGCTTGCAAATCGGTCACCGCCGCGTTGACCGCCGCTATCTGGTCGCGGTTGGTCAAAAAAGAAAGCACGCTGCCCGCGCCCCACAATAAGGCCAGGGCCATCAGGCCGTGATAAACGTTGCGCTTCTGGCGCCATCCGACCCGTCTGCCGTGCCGGTGCCGACTGTCAGCTAATACCCCCTGCCAGGCGGCATCGGGCAGCCAGCTTTGCGGTCCTGCGTCCGGGGTCGCCGCCAGCGGCAGACTGAACATCAGGCCGCGCAGCGACACGACCTGAGCGTATTCCGCCAGCCACGGCGTCAACACCTTGCGCCAGTGGGCAATGCCTGTTTTCTCCAGCGTGGAGGCCAGCCGATACAAAAAATCATGGGCATTCTCGGCCAGCACCTGTTGCATGCCCTGCTGGCGCATCGGGTCAATCAACTGGCGCAGCTGGGTCTCCACCATCTCGGGGGTACAGCGTTCAGGCAAAAAGCACCCCACCGCCTGAGTCACCCGTCCTGCCTGTGACCAGAGACTGTGACACACCTGCCACAAATAGACGGGCGCTTGCCAGTGCAACTGTTGAGCCTGTTTCTGCAACATCCGCAGGGCCTTATCCATCCAGACCGGCTGCGCGCTTTGTTGTTCAGTCAGCGCCCAGACGATACCGTTGAGCGGACGGAAACGGCGCAAGCGACGCAGGGCCGCCAGTTGCGCGGCATCGGGTTCAGTGTGTAAACTGCCGCCCCACAACAAGAGCGTGCGATGGCCCTCCAGCCAGTGTTGCGTGGTCAGCCCCGGCGCGATGGCTTCCACCTGTTCAGGTTCGCCCACCAACAACAAGATACGGACCTTATACCACCAGAACATCCCGTAACGACGGTGCAAGCGATCGCCTAAATCACTGAGTATTGGCGCAGACTGGCTGAGGCGAATTTCAGCTTGTGCAGCCTCTGGCCGTAATGGTTGTTGCGCTTTATTCTGCCGTATATACTCCCATGCCGTGCTCCCCAATAAGCCTATCAATATGGCTGGGAAAAGCGTGGCATAGGCATACCACGCAAGGTTTAGTAACCCGTTGTCCTCAAGCACTGCCTGATTTAAATAAATCAGCAGAAAAAATATTCCGGCAAGACTCAGCGTAATTACAATATATCCCCGAAGGCCATAGTGATGATGATGACTCGCATTCATGGATGTAACTCCTTCGTCATTAAATAAAGTACAGCGTTACCCTCGGGTAATTGATTGATAATGATATGATCGCTATTTGTCAGGCCAGTGGCCTCGGTCAGCATGGCTGAGGTCAGAAACACAGACAACGGCCCCGGTGGACCAAAAGTATGGTCGATTAAATGAACAGGATTTTCCGGGACAAAATGGAATGGACTATCACGGCCCTCCATCATCAGTTCAGTCAGCACGTTTTGAGAAATCCCCGTCACCCAGAGGTGCTGCATACTGCTTTTGGCAATGCGGTTATACTCAAATAACATTCTGAAATCTTTCTTTATTTCCCCGGGTAACGATGGCAGCGCCCTTCCCATACCCGCCAGAACGTTTAACTTTTTCTGGGCGGCAAATGCCGTTGAGGAAAGTAACTGAGCAGACAAAAATTCGCTGTATGCTTCTTTACCTCCTTTGGCAGGCCAGCACTGGCAGGCGATAACCATTGTCAACCCCTCAAAAGCCGCCTTATCGTACAATGACGTGATTACCTCCCTGCTCTCTATTTGAGTGGGAACCAAACCCCACTGTTGTTGCACACACTCTTGATGATGAGACAAATCCATTGAAGGGACGTCAGCAAGATAAATGGTGCTCAAAAGCGAGCGATATCCGGGACACTGTTGCTCAAACTTATCATCAACTTTCGCCAATAACTGCCGGATATCCGTTGATGGCACAGACAGCGCCCGTCCGGCATCGGGAAAAGCCGGAATATCTTTCGGTTTACCCAACAAGGGGGCTATGCCCTGCGGTTCTGGTGTCAGAATAAAGTTGCCGACCACCGCCAATTGCTTTCTGCTCCATTGCTGCCACTGGAAACGGGTTTCGGCACTGGCGGCTTCCCAGGCTTGCGCCGCAGTACAAAATCGCTCATAGCGGTTTAGTACCGCACCGAATAACAGCATCCAGCCGAAAAAGGCCGGTAAGCTGCCATACAGTACGACCTGCAATAAATCGGGGGGTTCTCTCAGCGCAAGTGCCATACCTGTTCCTACCGCCAGCATCAGCAATAAAATCATCCCCCACACCCCATAACGCACCGGCGCCACGACACGAAGCCGGGGGATCTCTGGAATAGGCCAACTCATGACGACGACTCAACCTGGTGATGAGGCATTGAACTCAATACTCGACATCCACACTGGCAGCGACAATAATGCACCACTACAGCGCGGCCATTTTCCTGAACGGTATTATCCCCCTCAATAATGGGATTAATACCGTGCCCGTCTAACGGACAATTAATGAGATCACCCACCAAAGCGGCCTGTTTACCGTCGAAATACATTGTTGAAGAAGCGGTAATCACTTTTCCACCTCGATCGGTGGCATCACCTAAACAAACAATACCAGACATTGTGATATCCTCTATTGATTATCGAAATAACCCTAAATAAACCATCAGATATCAGGAGATAATATTTCATCCCGATATATCTCATTATTGACTTTAATCTTAAGGGCCCCATACCTTTAAAAACTGAATTAAAAGATAAATAAGCGGCCCACTCAATAACACCACTACAGGGATTAAGAACAGTAGGACTTTGTATTTCTTTCGCTTAATGCATTGAATCGTCCGATAAATGACATAACCATCAATAATCATGATGACCGGCCAGGCATAATAGAAAACAAGAAAAACACAGACTAATACCACATCCCAAAAATCAAATTTAACCCACCATGAATGCATTATTAAAAAAACCGACCTCTCACAGAAAGAATACCCCCGTCGCCAATAAAATCGGCAAACTCTTTTTTATCCAATTTTCACCACCTGTGCTATTTGATAATCGCTCGCAGGATAAACCCGAAAGCAATGTTATTATTAGTCGAATCCGCCGAAAATTAAAAAGCATCCGGCCTGACTCTGAGGGTCTGGCTAATCGCATCCCAGAACGCCACTATTTCATTCTGGCTATAAGCTGTCGGAGTCTCTTCATCATTGACCACCGTCAAATCAAAGACCGGTGTTTTCTTTCCGCCGGTTTTCTCATTTGCCAGTAACGTAAACTGATAACGCGGATCATCACTATCCGGCTGTAATCCCACCGCCAATAATTCCTCGGTATCCAGCCCATTAATTTTTCGCGCGCCTTTACGAAAAATATCACCCCGGTACAGAAATGCTTTAATTTGGCCGATACGCTCCAGCATACTGTCTTTTTCACGGATATAGTTATTCGTTTGTATTCTCACATTCAAATAATTATCCGGGCCAGTTTTATATAATGTGCCGATATCTTCTTTATCCCTTTGATTATCTGTAATAAACGCATTGGAAATACAGCTTCCCGAAGTAGTCGGAATTTCCGTCTCTTCACGCCCCCGTACACGGGATAATAAATCCCTCAGTTCAGCCAGTTTCTCAGGTACTGTATTGGTATAAACTCTAGGAGCAATTTGTCGATCCTTGTCATAGCGTGCAGCGGAGCCATTTTTCGCTTCCATTTCTACTTTAATCGCCACTCCATTGCTATATAGATGGGCTTCTAATACCCGGACGACATCCGGTACACTTTGATTCTCCATACGTTCAAAAATAATCCCTTTCATCCCTTCGGGGACAGAGTAAATATTTTTTAAATAGGGCATATCAACGGGATATGACGTCTTCATCTGCCGTAATGCTTCTTCCCGTAATTGAATACGCTGTTCAAAGGCAGGTAAATAGATCCGTTGAGTTTCTACCCAATAATCGTTCACCCGGGAAGCATTCACCGTATCATGATAGTTTTCCGGTAAATCAACTAAATATCGACCGATACAACGGGTTTGCATATTTGCTAACATTTCCGTTGTCACTTTCTTTTCCTTTTCAGTTAAAACAGGATGATAAGGATCAGGTAAATACCATCGCCATAAGGCATAAATAGCCACACCAGCCAACAAAATAAGTAAGATATTTCTTTTATTCAATTTTTACCGCCCAGATAATCTTGATGATTTAACCTAAAGTACGTATCGGTATTTTCTTATCCTTTCCCACCCTGATTTTTAACCTTTATATCCCTATAAAGGATTTAATTTAAAACACATATTATCGGAGATTGAAAGCGCCGGGTCTGACTCTGAGGGTCTGGCTAATCGCATCCCAGAACGCCACTATTTCATTCTGGCTATAGGCTGTCGGTGTCTCTTCATCATTGACTATCGCCAAATTAAATACCGGTGTCCTTCTGCCCCCAGTTTTTTCATTGACCCGTAATGTAAACAGATAACGAGGATTATCATTGTTCGGTTGACGGCCCGACAGTAATAGCTCTTCGGTATCCTGCCCATTTATTTTCCGTATCCCTTTGCGCAAAACCTTCCCACGGGACAGCATTGCTTCAATTACGCCAAGGCGTTCCAGCATACTGTCTTTTTCACGGATAAAATTATTAGTACTCATTCTAACATTCAGGTAATTATCCGGGTTCGCTTTATACAATAAGCCTATATCTTCTTTATCCTTTTTATTATCGGCAATAAATGCATGAGGAATACAGTTTCCGGCGGTAGTGGGTATTTCCGTCTCTTTACGTCCCTGTATCCGGGATAATAAGTCTTTCAACTCTGCCAGTTTCGTTGGCACAGTATTGGTATAAACAGTCGGTT
This sequence comes from Photorhabdus sp. RM96S, assembly GCF_042879335.1. NCBI lineage: Bacteria > Pseudomonadati > Pseudomonadota > Gammaproteobacteria > Enterobacterales > Morganellaceae > Photorhabdus > Photorhabdus sp. RM96S. Next base: position 60,655 of record NZ_JBHFKT010000018.1, read on the forward strand.
CAGTCTGCCTATCCTTGTCATAACGTGCCGCTGAACCATCCTTTGCTTTCATTTCCACTTTTATTGCCACGCCATTGCTATACAAATGGGCTTCCAATACCCGAACTACATCCGGTACACTTTGGTCCTCCATACGCTCGAAAATAATCCCCTGCATCCCCTGAGGTAAGCGGTAAATATTCTTTAGATAGGGCATATCAACGGGATATGACGTCTTCATCTGCCGTAACGCGTCTTCCCGTAATTGAATACGCTGTTCAAAGGCAGGCGGATAGAGCAGACGGGTTTCTACCCGATTATCGTTCACCCTAGCCGCCTCCACGGTATTGTTGTAGTTGGCTGGCAAATCAACCAGATACCGACCAATACAACGGGTTTGTAAGTTTGCTAATAATTTATCCACAGCTAATTGTTCCTTCTGATTTAACACAGTATGTGGGGGATAGGGCTGCAACCAGTGCCACCCCCCGTAAAACACCAGCGCAAGCAGGCTGGCAATTGCAATAACCAGTACTTTTTTTCTATTCATCAGGATAGGCCAGAGATGTTTGTTTAACAGATTGCGCTATTTTGATAATCGCTCGCAGGGTAAACCAACGGGTATCTTTGGTGTTATCCGTTTTATAAGCGCCTTCATGATCAACTTCTACGCCCAGTAACGAACACAAGCCACTGGCGGCAAACTTACCGCTTTCAACCGGCACAGTGCCATCGCCGGGCTGTTGCGGGTCTGCAATAGCAAAAGCTTTTAGATGACTATGATCATTGGGTTTGTTTGGTTCAGTGGAATACCCCACCATACGCGTCCCTGCAAGATGATTATTATACGGGTCGTATACCGGGCTATTAAATGCCAGCCCGGGGTCATCTCCCCGGTTAACCTGAGTACGCACTACCCAACGCACTACGCCATAAGAGCGGTATTTCATACTGTTACCATAAAAAGCATAGGTATTGTTGTGGTAACGGCCATTTAACCCTTCGATAAAAGGCCGGACTTTTGTCGATAACGTATCATGATATTTATCCCAGTCTGCCTGCATTATCGCCGGGTTTTGTTTCTCATTAGTCGGGTTAATCAGACGCTCTTCGCATAACCCCCACCATTTATCACGCTGCAAATAGATTTCTTTATAAGGATCACGTTTCGGTAAGGTATAGAGTGTCCTACCATCTTTAATTTGCAACCATCCGGTGCCATATCTCAGACCGGGCAATAACTGGAGTGGTCCCGGTGATTGCGCCATCACTGGAGTGAGCTGGGCACCATCTTTACCAATCACCAGCCCAACAATGCCATTTTCACCTGCTTTCATCCGTTTATAAGCCATTGGCGAGCCATAGGTTGGCATTACTCCGTGGACAATACCCAGAATGTCGTTGCGTTTCCCCAGTACTTCTGAACAGTGACGAGCGACCAATCCCCCCATTGAATGGGTCACCAAAATCACTTTCTCACAGGGCTGACCACGCTGTTTATAATCTTTCACAATTTTACCAATATAGTCAGCCAGATTTTTTGCCGACTCTACATTAGACTGAAGCCAGTTATACCCCATCGCATGGACTGGAAACTGATATTGATAACTCAACTTAATCTCATTTAACGAGAGCTTTTCTTCCCCCATCTCAGCCTGTAGATCCATCAACTCCAGTTGCTGTCGCAGTGTCTGCTTCCCCGTCTTATTCAACCGGTTGTGCAATAACTCATCCTGATCATCCAACGCCGCCTGAAGCCAGGACAGAAATTCACCGTAACTCATATAAGCTACCTGCCCCCAGCCCCGCTCTTTCCGTGAGGGAAATTTAGGGCCCTCTTTATCGTTATCATCCACCCTTCCCCGTGAATCAACTTCTGTATTCTCTGGGTCAAGCAACTTTTTTCGCGTCTCTGCGCCGTGTATCATCCACTCCCACAGGCTTCCAAGGCCATCGACATTCCAGACTGAATCACCATTTTCTGCTTGTAAGTTACTCCCCATCACCCCGGGCAAAAAAATCACCGGAATAACCCGGTTTGGCACCTTATAACAAATCGCTGTCAGGTTCTTTTCACTGGGCGCATTAACTAACGGGTAATACAGACTGCCATGCTCGTCATAAACAGGCTGAACAACAATTTTTTCTGATGAATCGGACATCATTACTCCTTACCTTCTTTTAAATAGAACTTCATTGCTTCCACCCCTAATTGCTGCTGTTTGGTCACCTTACCATCCGAGTCGGTTGTCGAAGGTTGCTGACTATTGTCCTGATTGTGTAAAAGGCTGCTTTGATAGTTCACCGGTGAATCATCAAAAGGCCAGAGCACCTGCGGTGTTATAGAAAAATCCGTTGTCTCACGTTGGGAAGCCATCTGATTAAAACTCTGCCCACCAAATTTTTGCCACACCGCCGCCCGCTGGATAATGTTATTGGGTGCTCCACTTTCCACTTGCCCGTTGCTAATACGGATATATCCCCCGCCACAGGCCAGCAAAATCTCCTCTTTGGCACTGATGATCACTTTGCCTTCATGACTGCTCACCGTGATGTCTTTCAACGCCTCCAGTCCCATCGCATCACCCTGCGCCTGAATATCTATCCGCCCTCGGCGGGCAAACAGTTTGATCCCCAGCTTTTCGGCAAACAGGCTGATAATCCCACCGGCAGCCACCGTGAATTTTTTCAGCACACTGAAATCGGTATTTTTCCCACTGGTGGCGATAATATTTTCCCCTGCGGAAAGCTGGAGATTTTTCGCCGTCGTCTGAGCAATACCCTCGGGTGCGGAAAGTAACAGCGCTGATTTTCTCAGTTCCGTCAACGTGTCACTCAATAACGCCTTCTGTTGCTGCAAATCCGCTAATTCAGCTTTGGCGGTTTCTGCCGCACCCCGTAATGCTTCGGTTAACGCCTGCGCCTGTTGTAACTGACTGATTGCCGCCTGCATTGCCAACACCGGCCCCTGGGCTTTGGGTTGCCCGTCTGTACTGATAAACAACCCTTTCCCGGCCCGGATCGCGCCCCAGTCATCGGTACGCAGCTCAAAGCCCTCACCCCGTTTCTCCGGGTGCGGTTGCTGGCTGTCCACCAGATGCCCCAGGTTGAGCTGGCTCTTACCGCCGTATTCAGTACTCAGTTTGATGTGTTCCCGACCGCGCTCGTCGTCCATCCGTAATTTGTTATTCGACGGGGTACGCAGGACGTTGCGTTTGTAGTTGCCCAGGGTGACGTGATCGGGGTGTTTCGAGTCATGCAGCGCATGAGCGATATAGGGCCGATCCGGGTCGCCCCCTTCAAACGCGATCGCCACTTCGGTACCTGCCAGTAACGGCCAGTGAAAACCGTAGGTGTCACCCGCATAGGGGCGAGCCAGACGCACCCACAGGCTTTCTCCCCCCAGCGGCCAGTCTGCCCGGTCAAAGTCAAACGCCACCCGGTACAACCCGTCTTTATCAATATCCCCGTACGGATCGTTCACGACCGTGCTGCTCACCCGGGCCGGCAAGGTGCCCGCTATCCGGGGTTTCGGGATCAATTCAGGCCGGAAACAGATGTTTTCCGCGTAGGGGATCGCCGTGAACGCCATTTCAAAACTGCGATCCCGGCGCGCGCTGCTGCGAATAGCGGTGATCACCGCCCCTTGACGGAACGCTGCCGGGGCCTCCCCCCTGACTTTCAACTCCTGGCCCGGCAACAGCGTCGCGGAAGTGGTTAACCCCCGCAGTTGAGTCTGCCGATTCAGGTAGCGCTCATGGCGCAGCCGGGAGTAGAACACCCCGCTTTCCACTTCCGGATCCAGCTCGTAACGGTTGCCCAGCACCCGGTAGTTATCCCGATAATGGTACGCTTCGCCGTACAGGGTCTCATCGCCCCGCGTCACATCCACCTCGGTATCCATACCGTACTGCGGCAGCGCGTCACGGTAATTATAATCGCGGGTCACCACTTTCCCTTCCACCACCTGATGCGCGGTTTCCATCCCCCACACCGCGTCCACCTCCCCGCCGTGCATCCCTGACGGAGGGTGGGCCGGCATACAGACATTCAACTGGTAGTAACGCTGATCGTCGTAAAACTCCACCACCTCAATTTTCAGCCGGTCGTCCGCGGTCAGTTTGTACCAGATCCCCACTTCCGCCAGCAGACGTTGCACAAAACGCAAGTCATCTTCGTCGTATTGCATCACCTGCTCCCGCTTCGGGTAGGTGTACGCCAGGGTGAATAAGAAATCCTGGCCGCGAAAACCGTGACGTTCACGCAGGATTTTTTCCACGATTTCCGGCACCGACATCTGCTGATAAATCGCGGTCTGGTGGCTTCTCGACAACAGGGCCAACCGCGGCTCCAGGGTCACGGCGTAATGGCTTTCATCCCGCGAGGTGGACAGCAGCTTAAATTCGCTGATCACGCCGTATAGCGTACGCAAGGGCGCCGGGGGCACGATTGGCATGCCCCGCCTCCCCGGATTAATCGCGGGCGACGTCAGGGTAAACGCGGCGTCCCGCATCAGCATCCGCGCCGGCTCGATATCCTTCACCGGGCTGGTGAATTCAATGGCGTAACGAAAAGGCCGGCTTAAGGCTTCCTGCCCGCTAAAAGCCACCACATCCAGCGGCGCGGTATTTTTCCACACGTTCAGTACGTAGCGGCTGTGATCAAAGATGATCGCCGGGGTAGCGTTGTTCATGACGCGCGCTCCGTTGGCTCTGTTTCAGTGAATGTCAGGGTGATCTCGCCGGTTTCATCGGCGCCCAATATCACCCCGCCCGGTTTATCGTGATGGGCCAGATGTTCCAGCAGCGCCTGCGATAACCCCGGCAAAATTTGTTGGTTGAGCAGGCTGTCGATATTACGGGCGCCGCTGTCCGGCAGCAGGCAGGCGCTGACCAGCGTGTCACGGAGGGCGCTTTCCACCTGACAGCTCAGGCCATAATGGGTATGGAGTCGCCGGGTCACCTGCCCCAGTTTGACGTCCACAATACGCCTGAGGGCCTCAGCCGGTAACGGGCGGTAAATCACCGTTTGAAAGCGGGCCAACAGGGCAGGCTGGAAGTGATCCCGCAGCACAGGATACAACCGCTCATGCAGCGCGGCATTCGGGGCGTCAGGTTGTTGCGCCAGTAGCGCCATCAAGTGATCACTGCCCAGATTCGACGTCATCAATATCACGGTCTGACGAAAGTCGATCTCGCGCCCTTCGCCATCACGCATAAAACCGCGATCAAATACCTGATAGAACAAATTCAGCACGTCGCGATGGGCTTTTTCCACTTCATCCAACAGCACCACGCTGTAAGGACGTTGACGGACCGCTTCTGTCAGTATCCCGCCCTGACCGTATCCGACATAACCCGGCGGGGCCCCTTTCAACTGGGAAACCGTATGCGGCTCCTGATATTCCGACAGGTTGAGGGTGATCAGTGAACGTTCCCCGCCAAACAGGCTATCCGCCAAGGCCCGCGCGGTTTCAGTTTTCCCTACCCCACTTGGCCCAACCAACAAGAAAACCCCCAGTGGACCGTGTTCCGGCGTCAGACCGGTTTTGGCCGCCCGTAAACGTTGGGCAATGTCCCACAGCGCCGTCTCCTGACCGATCACCCGCTCGCCCACATGCTGTTCCAAATGCAGCAGGCCGGTTTGCTCGTCTTTCAATACGCTGCTTAACGGGATGCCCGTCCAGTCGGCAATCACTGTTGCCACGGTACGCGCATCCACATCCGGCGATAGCAAGGGCTGCCCCTGTTGCAGGGTTGCCAGTCGCTGTTGTAACGCGGCCAGTTCATCCTGCCGGCGGCTGTCCTGTCGGATCGCCAGTAACTGTTGCGTGAGCTGTTTTTCCTGTTGATACTGTTCATTCCGCTGTTGCTGTTGCCGACCCAGTTCATTGCGCAGCACAGCAATCTGCGCCAGACGGTCAGCGTGATGAGCCTGCCCCAACGTCATATCTTCCCGTATCGCCTGTTGCTCCATCTCAAGCGCGGTCAATTGGGTCTGGAGTTGCGTCAACGCCGCCGGTACGGTGTCCAAACTCATCCGCGCCCGCGCGCCGGCGGTATCGAGCAGATCCACCGCTTTATCCGGGAGCTGACGCCCAGCCAGGTAACGACGGGAGAGTGTCACCGCCGCCTGTACCGCACTATCAAGAATATGGACACCGTGGTGGCGGGCATAACGCGCTTTCAGCCCGCGCAACATCAGGCAAGCGGTTTCATCATCCGGCTCGTCAACGTTAATCCGCTGGAAACGGCGCTCCAGCGCCGCATCCTGTTCAAAATAGCGTTTGTACTCCGACCAGGTGGTCGCCGCGATAGTCCGCAATTCCCCCCGCGCCAACGCGGGTTTCAGTAAGTTAGCGGCGTCTGCGCCGCCCGCCTGATTACCGGCGCCAATCAAGGTGTGGGCTTCATCAATAAACAGTAAGATGGGGGTGGACGATTGCCGGACAGCTTCAATCACGTTTTTCAGCCGTTGCTCAAATTCGCCTTTCACCCCGGCGCCCGCCTGCAACAGGCCCAGATCCAGCGCCCGGATACTGACCGTTTTCAAGCTAGCCGGGACATCGCCTTCGGCAATCCGCAGCGCCAGTCCTTCCACCAACGCGGTTTTCCCCACGCCCGGCTCGCCCACCAGGATCGGGTTGTTTTTACGCCGGCGCGATAAGATGTCGATCATCTGGCGAATGTCATTATCACGGCCAAAGACCGGATCAATGCCGCCTTCAGCGGCGCGGGCGGTGATATCCAGCGTGAATTTATCCAATACGCTTTGCAAAGCCGGGGATAACACGTGAGGCTTGGGCATGGGGTTATCTGCGGCGGTCTCCGCCAGGTCGACAGCCGATCCTGCCTCAGTCAAACGCGTCGTGACCTGCTTCTCCGGGCACTCGTCTGAGTGGCGATCCAACAGCGGGCGCAAGCGTTGCAGTTGTGTCACGCTCAAGCTCAGTAACGGCCAGGCATCATGCGCCTGCAACCAGTCCGGCTGACCGCGCAATGCCTGCAAAAGATGCGCCGAGCGAATAAATTCATTGCCCGCGTCCTGAGAAGCCACTTCCCAGGCGACCTGTAATAAATGCCACAAACGGTCTGACAACCGTGGGCGTTGATGATTGATGTTGTATGGCAGGCGATCCAGCGCAGCCAGGAGTGTCTGCCACAACGTATTCATATCCCACTGATAATGCCGGGCAATGACGGTAATATCGCCTTCCCCCATTTCAAGCAGCTTGAGCAACCAGTGTTCTACGGTAATTTCACTTTGTGCCCGTGTCCGGCAAAGTACAGCCGCTGCATCCAGCGCCTGTACGCAATAGGGATTTAACCGGCGAAGTAAAATGGCTGACGGATTTTCCATGACAGTTTTCTCCATCCTGTTCCTCTGTTGCTTCGGGTACGCTACCGCCCATAGCCGTATACCGAGGCCCATAAGGTCATGATGCTTCATGATTTCAGGTGTTTTTGTCCCAGGCGGGGCCAACGGCCCCACCCGCCTATCAATGATAAAAAATAAAAAAACAGCGGACGTTACGCCGTCGAACGTTCACTCCAGGAATCGGAGTGAATGACGTTGCCGTCTTTGTAAGTCCAGGTGATTTTTTCGTAGCGGAACTCAACGCGTTCCAGATGGTTGTGCTTCTCTTTGGCCGGATCTTTGATGTCATGCATCAGCGGCGCCACTTTCACCACCTTCACGTTATCCAGTTTGGTGTTGAAATATTCTTTCTCCTGACCGGCATCATCAATTTTGTACCACTTGATTTCCGCCGATTTCAGGGTCTGACCGCTGGTGACCGCCTTATACAGATACGGGGTCGAGGCATCGACCTCTTTGGTGAACACCAGCGGCGCGTGTACGCGGGTCCCGGTCAGCTTGCCGGTATTGTTGTCGGTCGGGATATACAGATCATGTTCCAACGCCACAATTTCAATACTGCCTTCCCGGTCCTGAACATCCACCGACCCTTTGATGTCGGCACCGCCGTCATCTTTCAGCCACAAATAAGCGGGGATCGCCATAAGTTTACTCCTGTTGTTGTCTCAATGAGGTCGCCGGTATCGGCGACGTTGTTGCTGAAACGCCCGGCACCGTTTGCGGTCGCGGACAGGCGACCGAGTTCGGTATCAGACGGATTTCAACTCTGCGATTAGCGGCACGCCCTGCCGCGGTGGTATTCGTCGCGATCGGTCGCGTCGCCCCGTCGCCGTGTACGGCGAAGCAGGCAGGCGACAGCTCGCCGGTCTGTAACAGCCAGTCACGGACGGCTTCGGCCCGCGCCAGTGACAGGGCCTGGTTTTTCGCGGCATTACCGGTCGCATCGGTATGGCCGGTGATTAAAATCATCCGGCCCGGTTTAGCGCGGAGAGCGATCAACGCATTGATTAATCCCGGGGCCGAGCCGGGTTTCAGTGTCGCCCGTCCCACATCAAACAGGGCCGGGCTATTCAGGCTGATCGTCTGCGGTAACGCGGTCGTCACCGGTTTTTTTGCCTGATGTTCAGGGGAGTAACCGGCTATCGCCGCCTGTAACGGCAGACGTAATCGCGCCCCCTGATACAGCCCCAGTCCCAGATGCCACGGCACCCCGTGACGGTAATACTCTTCAAGACGACCGGCATCGGCCCGCAATACCGCCATCGCCTGCGCTTTGCCGCGCGCATCCGTCATGGCGACAGCCTGATAGTGCTGCCAGTCATCGTCCACCTGACGCAACCCTTGCCGGTTATGCCAGGCCGAGCAGCCCAGCGCGGTCATCCCCGCCAGCATAAACAGCCCCAATGCCCCCCTCAGCGCCCGCGGCCCGACGGTCTGCCATGATCTCACGGGGAACAGCGGCCATACCGGGTCCGGGAAGGGCAATACCGGCATCCCGGTCTCCGGTGAGCTTACCGGGTCACCGGCGTTGTTGAGCGCCGTTTTGGCTTGCAACCACTGTTGCCAGAGATGACCGGGTAACCGCTGCGGTAATGCCGGGACAAAGGTCAGCGCCATCGCCTGCGGCGGACACGGCGGCAGGCCGTCTTCGGGGGCCAGGCAAGCGGGTAATACGTACGCCCGCATCCAGTCAGCCCAGCCGGTCAGCTCAACCCCACACTGAAAACGGGCGCTCTGTTCCGCCACGCTGCCCTCGCCCAGCCAATCCGCCAGCGGCTGACCCGAGACGCCCTTGCGCCAGACCGTGACGGTGTTCTGACCGGCCTGCCACGCAAACCACGGTGAATCAGGGCGTTGGGACTCCCCGGCTAAGTAGCCGGTCAGCACTAGCGGTAACGGGATACCCTGGCGACGACGCGCCTGAGAAAGCTGCCAGCGCAGTTCCCGCACCCACCCCGCCAGGGCCGTCTCATCCCGGTACTGTTGCGGGTTGATAACGGCCATCACGCTCAACTGGCCGCCCCAGGCGGGCCGGGCAGCCAGCAGGCTTGCCACCCCATCGGACAACGCGGTCCCTGACGGTAAACATAACCAGTAGCCCTGCGGCGTCTGACGCCCCCGTTCATCACCAAACAGGCTGTCCTGGACGTGACCGCAAACCAGCACCACCGGGCGACGATCACCGTCCGGCGGCAGCCCTGCCGACAGGCAGTCGAGCTGTTCCCGTCGCCGGGATCGCCCGGTATAAAACAGTCCGACCGGCGTGAAGAGCAGGATAATAGCGCCCCCCACCCATCGGCCCGCCGGCGATAAGGGGAGCCAGACCAGACAGAGCAGCAGCGCTAACCCGGCGGCCCATCCCCATAGCGCCCGTCGCCACATCGCGCTCATTGCGCCCACCCCGGCAGCAGCGTGATCAGATACTGCCTCAACCCCCACCAGACACCGGTCAGCGCGATTATCGTCATGATTAGCGGACCGCCAATGGAACGCCACCCGGCCCAGGACGGCGCGGCCCCGACCCGCACCGGCGAAGGCTGAACACGGTCGAAAGGCAAGAGGTGTTGGCTTAAGCGGGTTATCAGTTGCTCACGTATCAATGACGTGTCCTCCCGGTAATCCCCCTGGAATCCCAGCAGCAACACCCGGTGAAAACAGGTCAGGACCGTCCGATCGGGGGCCGGCTCATCCAGCACCGCCCGTATCCGCTCATATAACCGGTTGCCCGCTTCGGCGGTACCAAAGAAATGGGCCTGCAACGAGGTGGCGCGCCAGGCCGCATAGCCCTCGTCCGGCGCCCGTTTTAAGACGGTTTCATCCAACAGCGCGCACCAAGCATAACGGATGTGTTCCCTTGCGGCGTCACTGACACCGGCAGCAGACAGCGCCTCCTGCGTCTGTTCTATCTCGTCGATACAGTGTTGCCAGACCGCGCTCCCCTGATCCACCCGCACGCCCCGGCACAGGGCTATCACCAGCAGATAGCTGTTCTGCAACAGGGCATCAATATCCGGTGGCGAGGTTTTAGTGAGTGGCGAGGTTTTAGTGCGTAAGTGTGATCGATTCATGTCCTCAGCACCGCAAACAGTTCAAGCTGAATATCGCCCAGGATATCGGGCACATAGAAAGCACAGGTTCCCGCCGCCAGCATGGCTTTCGCGGACGGATGGGTCAGGTCGAGGGCAAAATACTGGTTCTCCAGCCGCAGGGGGACCGCCGCCGGCACATGAGGCATTGCCACCAGCGGGATCCCGGTCAGCGCCCGGTTAATCATCTGGTTCACCTCATCCGGCGCCCCGGCTTTACACAACAGCGGGAACCGGGTCTGCCACTGATGCGCCGGGACGGAAGACCGGACGGAAAGATAAAAATCCGCCGCTTCACGCAAACGGGCATCATGGAGTGTCCCTGTCCATTGCTGTGCCGATTTGGTCAGTTCAATCGCCACCATCCGCGACGGCAGGCTGATTTCCAGTAACTCACTGAGCAGGTCGAACAGCGGCGGTAACACCGCCGTCAGGTTATCGTGCTGATAGCCGGGGAGCCCCCCGGCATCATGGGCGAGCGAAAAGGTCAGCAGACTGCCCGCCAGCCTGACCGCTTCACGGTAAAACACCTCCGGGTGCGCCGCCCCGTGCGCCTGAAAATCCCGCAGTACCGGCTCATAGCTGTTCAGCGCATTCAGTAACCAGAACAGCGACACGTCCGCGACGGCAAAATCCGCCATCCGCTCGTTACTTTCACGGCGCATCCCCATCAACCGGGCCTGTTTGGCCCGCAACTGCGTCAGCAACCGATCGAGCCGGTCCATCAGCCCCGCATGCGCGCTCAGCCGCAGTAACGGCGGCACGAACTGCTCGTCAAAGGCCCAGTTTCCCCGGGCGTCACGCGCCAGACGGGCAACGGGACAGGTGAGATACGGGCCGTTTTCCATCCCGTCAAAACGCAGCGACACGGCATAACGGGCCACCGCCATCGATTCCCGGCGGTCGCTGAACTCATCCTGTACCGGCACCCACGCCTGCCGGTAACGCGCCGGACGGTCCGCCTGTTCATCGGGTTTCAGGCAATTACCGCCATGGGCATACAAATGCGGCAAGGCCAGCAAGACGGTGACCTGTTGCGTCTCTGCCGGCAGCGCCGTCGCCAGTTCCAGCACCGGCGGCAGATCATCTGCCCGATCGGTGTCAATCAGCGATCCGTCAGCAAAGCGCACGCACAGGTGATCGGCTTTCAACTGCCCCAGCGCCAGGGTGTCTTTATCAAACACCGCGGTCAGCACTCCCCAGGGATGTCTCAGCCCCAGACGGGCAACACATTCATGGGTATACGCCTCCCAGCGGGCCTGTTGCTGAAACTGTTGGGGCGACAAGAAGGCGCCCGTCACCCAGAGCGGACGATCAATTTTCATGTGGCTACCCCTTGGCTTTCGGCATCTGAGCAACCAGCGACAGATTGACGTCCAGTCCTTCCACCTGAAAATGGGGCACCGCGTACAACCGGACCCGGAAGAAACCGGGGTTGTCGTCAATATCTTCAACCGTGACACGCGCTTCGCGCAACGGGTAAGAAGCCTGCACATCATCAGCAGGATCGGTCATTTCGGTCACCAGGGTGTTGATCCAGTTGTTCAACTCAATTTCGAGCAGACGCCGGTCCTTGGTGGTGCCGATGTTCTCCCGCTGAATGAGCTTCAGATAGTGGGCAATGCGCGACAGCAGAAAGATATAGGGCAGACGCCCCAACACCCGCGGCATCGTCAGGCCGATATAGCGGGCATCGTCACTGTCGCGGAACGCCTGCCACTTAATGTATTCAGCGCGGTCGAAGTAGCTGCCGAGGTCTTTAATCGCCGCCACGTCTTCCATGGTTTTTTTACCAAAAAAAGCCGGTCCGACCGCGCCGATGAAAGGCATATGCGCCGCGGCCGATACGCTGGCGATATTGCGTAATAAGGCAATATCCTGCGGGCCGGCATCAAATTCGTAATCGGCAATCACCGCGCCGACAGGTTCGCCGCCCGGCGTGTCGTATTCCTGAAGGTAAGTGTGGTGATAGAAACCACTTTGGATAATTTCCGGCGCGTCATCAAAATCCTGCCGTAAATCTTCCTTGGTCACATCCAGGACTTCGATTCTGACGTTTTGACGAAAATCCGTCCGGTCAACCAAAAATTTCAGGCCGCGCCAGGCCGATTCGATGCGCTGGAATTCGGGATGATGCATCACCTCATCCAACTGACGGCTGATTTGGCTGTCCAGCTCACCGATATGGTGGTCCAGCAAGGTTTTGTCCAGCCGCTCGACTTTTTGCGCTGACGCGTTCAGCAGATTGAGAAAAACCCGGACGGCGGCGGTCACCCGCTCATCCGCCGTGACATCCGCCAGCGCGTCACTATGTTGAAAAAATTCAATGTCGCTCAGCTGCTCGACCGGCTGTAAGTGGATTTTTTCAAACAATGACTGATAAACACTGCCTTCAGCGCAGGGTGTGGTGGCCGCCGCCGCAGCCTGTTCTTGTCCCGTCATTCATTTCTCCTGACTAAAATACCGTTATCATCCGATAGTTTTTGGCGCTAATGCCGCCAGTTCAGTACGCAGTTCATCACTGAGGGCCGCGTCTTTGAGAATGCGCTCAAATTCACGGCGAAACGTGCTGTTGTCCAATAAATTGGATTTCAAATCGCGCAGTAAATTACGCATCGAAAGCAGCGCCCGCAGTGGGGGAATTTGGCGGGCCACGTGCTCAGGATCGAAATCCTTTATTTGCCGGAAAGTGAGGGCGATATTTTCTTCGTCGCCATTTTCAGTCAGGGTATTTTTCACCGTCAGATTAACGGCGGGGCTGAATTCCGCCATCACGCTGTCAAAATTGTTTTTATTAATAGACACTTTTTCTCTTTCCGAGAGCGGACGCTGTTCCCGCCCATGACTGTAATCGCCCATCACCAATAATTTCAGCGGCAACTCCACTTTTTTTTGCGCGCCGCCGGTATGCAAATCCAATTTAATATTTACCCGCGCTTTGGGGATTTCATTTTGAAAACTCTGGGCCATCATCGGCTCCTCAGTAATAAAAAAGAACGCCGGGCATGAGGGGCATGCCCGATAAATTTCAGGAACGAAAAACGGATTCAGCTATTTCAGAGCAGGCAGTTAACCGGACAGTAAATAAGAGAAAACCGACAAGATCCGCCGCAATAAATAAAGCCATTTATCGGGTAGATCATTTCCTAACCAAGGCGATTCTCTAAACAGTGTTATCTAAAATCAAGACATTTTTTATCCTATCGCACTTTTTGCACAAGATAAATCGGTCATAAAAACCTCCCTATAACCTAAAAAGAAGACAATATATAAACCTAACCTAAACGACATGACATTTTCTTGCAAAAAAGATGGCGTTTATTTTCATAAAGTGATAGCGACTTATCTGTTTTGTTATCATTAGGGGTATTCAGCACACTATAGAACGGTGATATTTTTTTAAATTTAGACTATTTTTCAATTCATTAAATAATAAATAAACCGTGCTTGATTGGACGGGTGAAAAAGAGAATGGTTATCAGTCAGATTATGCGAATGAGAATAAATTTAATTAAGTGGCGTCATATTGATGATATTATGAAATAACTCGCTTATTCATTATAGCTTTTATAGGATAATGCGGCTGGAAATGAGGAAGTCCTATTCTATGCGATAGTCCGGGATATTTTTTTGGACTATTTTTAATGGCATGAAAGTTATTGAAGGGGGTGTTCCTGAAATAGGGAGCCGAAGTCCGGGGAAAATACGATGATTGATGATGGATACGATGATTTATTTTCGGGTATTCCGTCTTCACATTCATGTCCCGGAGACGCGGGGCCATTTAAGTCAACGACAGGTGTTATAAAACACCGCTGAATGCCGATAATCAAAATGACTTATGTCCGCGTAGTCGCTGCGTGTTTACTTGATGCTCTCTGTATAGCTTCAGATAAAGACCTTTATTCATGAAATGAGGGGGGATGACCTTCCCAAATGCGGGTCGTCCACTCCCGCCTGGCACCACTATCTTCATTTCTAAGCTGCCTGTACGGCAGTGCACGCTTCCTCTGCGGTTTTTTGTAAGTCCTCATATTTCTAAGCTGCCTGTACGGCAGTGCACACCAAAGCGCAATTAGCAAAGCTCTCTCTATTTTTCTAAGCTGCCTGTACGGCAGTGCACCACTTGCCCCCTCTGGCTTTTTCCCGCCTTCTTTTCTAAGCTGCCTGTACGGCAGTGCACTCTAGGAGCTGGAATAATGAAAAAGCCGGTGATTTCTAAGCTGCCTGTACGGCAGTGCACTGTTACATATTAACTCCAACTCACTGACTATCAAAGAATATATTTATCAAAAGCAAAAAAACCCTTTTTTATGAGACAGGTTAAATTTCATTAAAAATCAATGAATTATAGTTGGTCGTTAAAAAAGGGTAAAATTTAGGTTCGGGGAAATATCATTTTTTCAGTTACATTTTACCCTTTACAGCCAACATGCTTATCCATCAACAAGCAAAATTCCCATATCCTAGAGTACTTCTATATTCTGGCTATCAAGCGTATTTTTGTTCAGCTATCATGCTGCTCTCACTATGTAATTAAATGCTACGTTACGGGGGCGGTTCTCCGAAGCGACAGGAACAACCCTTGACGTATCGAACCCAAAACCGTATGCAGTGTATACAGTATCCGGGGTAAAATGACCTACCGATTTGGGATTACCATCTGTAGCCACGCCAAAAGTTGCATTACCATAAAAAGCCCCTTTTGCTGCCAGCTCAAAATGAGCTGTTATCGCCCCGGGAAATGAGCCTTCAATATTTCTGATGGCATCCCCCTGATGAGTTAAAACTCCACGACCACTATCAATACCTCTACCATCATCCCATCCGCGGATAAATTCGCCTCTTAAATCAGGCAATCTGCCGTCAGGATAAGCTTCCGCCAACTTCGGATACTGCAATCTATTAAATGCTGAACCATTACAAGTGAAATAACCGAATGGTGGATGAGGTAACGGCCACGGAATAGGAGAACCAACAGGAATTTCATTGGCTGTTTTAATCCGGTTATCTATCTCCTCGCGGGTATATTCACGTAATGAATTTATGACTTCCTGAACAAGCTTTTGTGTAACCGCCAATGTGTTGCTATCGCCAATCACATTTGTAAGCTGAACAACGCCCTTTTGTGTTAATGAAGCACTGGGAATGTCTGTTGTAATTTTTTGCTCTAGCGCTTTATTTAATTGAGTGGTGAGTTTGGCTATGTTTCCATCATCCAGAACATCATTGCCAGATCGTGTCGCGATAAAATCAGCCACGACAGATGATATGGTTGATGCTTGACGTAATACCTTATTTAATAAGTGAGTAGGAACATTATCTGGTGTAAATCCACTCTTCAAACTTTGGTTTTCTTCATATTTTTCTTGATTTACCACATTCGCATTATCACCAATAGAAAAAGCCTTAAAATCATTCTTATAACTCATGTACTTTCTCCTGAAATTAAATAATGTTATTTTATAATCAATATATTGAATTATTGTAAAAACAATCCCTCTTGAAATTCACGCCAATCAAGTCTAGTTCAGAAAAAGAATAATGCAGTGTTCTTATTACTTATAAGGTTAATTATTTTTATATAATTGCTAGCAATAAATAGTTCAATATTAGAAACCACATCCAGAAATTTATCTATTAATCAGAGTTGGCAACAATTGAAATTGTGTCTGTGTTTACTGGATTTACGTCATTTGCACTTGACGGTGGCTTTTTCTTGGGATTCACCTGTATTTCGTCAACAAAATTTCACATAGCTAGGTTTGCCAAATTGATCTATACCCTATGGATTTCAAGTTGCATCGCGACGGCAAGGGAACGAATCCCCGGGAACATAGATAACTATGTGACCGGGGTGAGTGAGTGCAGCCAACAAAGAGGCAGCTTGAAAGATGACGGGTATATTTGGCTAAATTCAACATTTTTAATATAATCCATGTCTGAAAAACGATACGGCTAGTCAGTGCAAGGTATTGATAAAAAAATGAACAAGGTGTTATCACATAAAGAAGAGCTAAGCCATTTAAAAGCATGTTTACTCAGCGAAGTTATCTGTTCGCGGACATCGTTTTCTTGGTTCAAAACAATCCATCGAGCCCTTAAATGCCCAGACCGCAGGTTCTATTTCTGGTGGAGAATTGCTAATTATTTATACAGGACAAATAAAGCCAAGAAAATCTCAATTCGTATCAATAGAAATTTAAGAAATAAATATGGATGCGATTTAGGATTAGGCTCCTATATAGGAAAAAATTTACGTATATCTCATTATGTTGGCATTGTTATTTCCCGCACTTGCATTATTGGTGATAATTTTCATATTTTACAAAATACAACCATTGGCGTTCTTAATGAAGATATTCAAGGGAAAATAAGTATAGGTGATAATGTAAAAATAGGTGCAAGCTCTTGTATTATAAGTGACAATATAACAATTGGAGATAATGTATACATAGGCGCAATGTCATTTGTTAATAAAGATATCCCCGCTAATTGTATTGCGTATACACCTAAATCTCAAAATGAAATAAAGATAAAAAGTAAAAAATAATTAATTGAATATTCCAGTTTAAAATGAAAAATAGGACCACAATATGTTTTTTAAATATAAATATCTTTTAAAACTAGGTATGCTCTGTAAGCAGAATATAACAAAATCAATATACAGAAATGTATCCAGTAAAAAAATGAAGCACAATATGAACTTTTGGCCTCACATAAAGATCTCAAGAAACATTAATGGCAAAATCGACTCTGTTTCATTCAATAATAAAAATATAAACATCAATGAATTCCCCAAAAAATCAGAAAAACCCTTAATCATTATTGCATCTGGACCTTCGGTATCTACCATCAAAACAGATTTTTTTGATGATACCAAATTTGATATTATGGGTGTTAACGGTTCATATGAATTATCACCAGAAGTGAAATTCAAATACCATGTTATAATTGACCGAACATTCATTCTAAATAGGAAGAATATCGTTTTAAATATATTAAAAAACGATGAATTGATATTCTTCACAACAATGGATTGCCTCAACGATATCTTAATTCATTACGGTTATCTTGAATTAACATGTAAAGTCATTATTATTGAGAATATTGATCAACCAGTTTATCAAGAGGAAAAAGAACTTTTTGAAATAAAGAGTGATGAAATAATAATACAGAATGATGTAGCATTCTCATTAAACTTAAATCTCGGATTCTACAACGGAACAACAGTTGCCTATTCCGCTTTGCAAATAGCATTGTTTTTGGGCTATAAAAAAATATATTTCGCCGGTCTAGACATGAACAATTTTTCGAAACCAAGGTTTTATGAAACCCAAAATGACCAGCTAGATACCAAATTAAATAATAACTTACATGATTTCATCATTCCTTGTTTCAACCTGGCTCATGAAATAGCAATAAAAAAAGGAGTTAAAATTTATAATCTATCGAAAAATAGCGCTATAAATTCATTCGAAAAATTAGATTATAGGGAAATTTAAGTCATTAGATTTCTTATAAATACCAAGGCGCAACGAGATAATTAATAAATTTTTCATATTTTTAGATTGATTTATTTTTTATCTCGGAAATTTTCACCATCATAACTTCACAAAAAATTAAAATGATCACAGATAAATTTCATTTGGTCTTATTTTAATTAAGGGATTATTATTAATTCCAGAAATGTTAAAGCTATTTTTCGACACAATATTCCGAGACTATACCCGTCATCAATAATTACCATCGAAAAGACCAGCTATCATTGAACATTCATACCCCTTATTAAATGATTTTACTGTAAAATAATATTTATAAATATATTTGTGTTTATTTAAAGTTTCTTTATTAAATAATAAAGAATTTAATTAATAGGTATTTTCCCTTGAAAAATAAATTGTTGTTCTATGCTATAGAATCAAGTCATGTTAAGTAGAACTATTACTTAAATCATTTAGATGATGTCTTAAGTAATCACCAAGGATTTACTATGCAAAATATAAAAAGTAAGATAAAACATACTTTGAAACGATGCCGAGTCACTTTGCTAGAAACTCACTCATTTGGAGACCACTACAAGAAAAATAACTACCCTCTTTTACACCCTATAAATATTGATCACTTAGTATAATAGGTCTTAATCATGAAAAAAATTAATGGAACATATATTTCATCACAAATAATAAACACGATGGAAGCAAGTAATGAACCGTGGGGAATCAAAGATAAAAATTCACGATTTATTTATGCTAACCTGGCCCTAAGATCTATTCAAAACATTCCAACATCATTTGATTATGAAGGACTTTTTGATGACGAACTTCCCTGGAGCGGGGCGGAGTTTGCGAAAGAATTTATTGATCATGATAAAATTGTCATGACAAAAGGGAAAAGAATCTGTTCACTTGAAACATATACATATGGAAAAGAAAAAATCTTATCGTCTTACTTCCAAGAAAAATTACCACTATATAACGATGCAAAGGAATGTATAGGCATATTTTTTCATGGATGGAAAGCCAAAGATTTTTCATTAATTAACTTACATCAATATTATAACGAGCTGCCTACCTCTATTATATTTCACCCACCAACAGATTCTTTTACCCAACGTGAGTGGGATATTATTTTTTTCTTTTTACAAAAATACACCAGGAAACAGATTGGAAGAGTATTAAATATTTCTTACCGTACAGTTGAATCCCATATGACCAATATATATCACAAGATAGGTGTTGACTCCAACCAACAACTGGAAGAATATTGTCTCATCAACAATTTTAAACGCTATGTACCGGAAAAATTTTTACTCTCTTAATAATTTTATTTACTATTTTTAGAGCCTATCTCAATAAGCGTAATTGTTGCAGGCAGTTTGAACACGGACAGCGCGGAAAAACCGGAGCGTACACGTAGTACGTGAGGATTTTGAGCACTGCCTAGGTTCAAAATGGCAAATAAAATAGCCCTATTGAGATAGGCAGTTAGTCATAAAAAGCATGATTATACCCTATGGATTTCAAAATACATCGGGTATATACCCTATGGATTTCAAGATGCATCGCGACGGCAAGGGAGCGAATCCCCGGGAGCATAGATAACTATGAGACCGGGGTGAGTGAGCGCAGCCAACAAAGAGGCAACTTGAAAGATGACGGGTATAAACAAATAAATCATTTAAATAATAACCTAAATAATAAAATGTCATATTAACTATAAATTACAACAAAATAATACCATTATTGAACTAATTTACCTGTGTAAAAAATAATAATTCCCAGGAAAAATGATTAGTTATCAAAAATCCCCCGCCCTATTCTCTACCAATATCACAATTTTCCTAAGAATTACGATATTAAAATATTTTTAACTGGTAAATTACCTTCATCTATTGTAGAAAACACCGTTAATTATAGTAAGAAAATTTACCCAAAATTAAATCTATAATGTCATATACCCTATGGATTTCAAGATGCATCGCGACGGCAAAGGAGTGAATCCCCGGGAGCATAGCAAACTATGTGACCGGGGTGAGCGAGTGCAGCCAACAAAGAGGCAACTTGAAAGATGACGGGTATATACAACTAAACGATTATCGTAATAAAAATAACCATAATAATTATTTTATGAAAAAGTCTGTTATTGCTGGTAATAAAGTATTAAACTGACAATATGATTCAAACATATCACGACTTAAACCCAAAATGGGTAAAAAGGAATTATAATATGAGTAATCACATAACTATATCATCTCAAGTTATTAATACACTGGCAGCAAGCAACGAGCCTTGGGGAATTAAAGATAAAAACTCATGCTTTATTTACGGTAATTTAGCATTAAAATCTCTTCAGAACTTTTCAAATTCATTTGAATTTGAAGGGGTCTATGAAAATGAGCTTCCTTGGGATAGTGCTAAATTTGCGGAACAATTTATTAATCATGACAAAAAGGTAATAGAAAAACAGCAGAGAATATGCTCAATAGAAACCCATATATTTGGCAGAGAGAAAATCCTATCGTCTTATTTTTTCGAAAAATCACCTTTTTACCATCAAGATGGAGATTGCATCGGAGTCATATATCATGGTTGGAAAGCGCAAAACCATTCATTATCCTATTTACATCAATACCACAACACACTTCCCGCCTCAATTATGCTACAACCACCAACTGATCTTTTTACTCAACGTGAATGGGATGTCATTTTCCTCTTTTTACAGAAAAATACCAGAAAGCAGATTGGACGGATACTGAATCTAGCCTATCGCACTATTGAATATTATATGACTCGGATATACCGTAAGATAGGAATTAATTCCAGCCAACAACTGGAAGAATATTGTCGAGCCAATAATTTCAATCACTATATACCGGAAAAGTTTTTATTATCTTAGATTACGTATTTATTCCCAGTTTTTACATGCTGTTCTTATTCATTATTAATGGAGAAAATAACCCGCCCTGTTGGAATATTTTATTTAAAAATATTATAGTTATATTCAATAATTTTTAAAAATTATATATGAACCCATCAGGGCCTAATAAAGACACGCTCTAATAGATCATAATCAACTTGCATACTAATCGGCATATGAAAACCTAAACAAGTATATATACCCTATGGATTTCAAGATGGATCGCGACGGCAAGGGAGTGAATCCCCGGGAGCATAGGTAACTATGTGACCGGGGTGAGCGAGTGCAGCCAACAAAGAGGCAACTTGAAAGATGACGGGTATAGTTCTGTCCAACCAATATCTTTCTTTAATCTTTTCCTCGGAGGAAGTGATTTTTCAGGTTTGCCAAACTGTTTATGAATCCATTCCCGGGACATTAGCGATCAGGATCATGCTCAGCCGTGTCACTACCGTCATAGAGGATGGAGCTCACCTACAATTCAGGCTTTTAATGACAAATATGCCGTAGATCATACCATATCTTTAGGTACCAAAACCAACTCCATTTCATCTGCAAGCTCTTTAAGTTTTTCGTTAACCTCTTTAGAAGTAGCGGCTGGTTCAGATTCAAGAGACACATACAAATCTTTTTCTTCCACCCGATCTCCAAAAATTATTATTGCTTTACCACCGTGCTGCTTAGAGGGCCATCGAATTGCTTGAGCATCAGGATTGTCATGATAAATTTTTGCTGCCCAGAGCTGAGTAATATGATAATCCGATGCTCCTGATTCTACTAGTTGGCCTTGAATAATCCCCCATTTCTTCAGTATTCGTGGGTTGATATCCACATACTTGATATCTTTTTGTGGAGTAATTTGGCTATACGCTAAATCATCTAGTTTACCCAGATCAACAGGTATACCGGCGCAGTTTAGTGGAATATCGTGTAAAATCGTCTCCATAATAGCGACTCCTACGTTTTCACCGCCATAGAGTGTTGGAACAGAGATTCCATTATTTTTGAACGGGCTAAAACGGGCATTGCCAACACCAGGATTAAATTCAGCTCCTTTAAACTTGGCTTTATGAATACGTTTAATAGGCGTACCCGCTTTCCACTTTTGGATTTTGGCTGCTGTATTCTCTGGAGGAAATGGTATATCTTCTTGAAATTCTTTTTTATCATCAGCCATGACGCGGCCCTTCAGCTTCTTCTTTGGCTGCCATATAAACATTATCAGGTTGAGTTAATAAAAGGTCCTTTGGTTTTTTATTACCAAGCCAGCTATTTGGTGTGCCGAACCAGATAGCTATTGACCAAGGAGTTTTTTTGTCCCCAAACAGCGCAATAGTTTTCTTTATCACTGGTAACGGTTGGCCGCCTTCGTCTAGAGCATACAACGGGAAGAGGTCTTTGCCATTAATTGGCAATGCGAATATTTTTTTCGACTTTTTCCAACGATTTGCCGCAGCGCTGGAATTCACTGATTTAGATCCGGCTAATTTGCTGAGTTCACTTGCAGTCAGCCACTCTGAATCAGTAATGATCTGATTTTTTAATTTTTCAAGGCGTGCTTCATTACGGGAAGCAAATCCAATTTTTGAAGATGGTTCAGTCGTAACAGACCGATTTTTGTTCTTATTAAATGTAGTGACAGCGGTTATCGCACTAGCTATTGCCAACTTAATATCATGATAATCAATTGCTCTTGGCAACTTTACTACCACATACTGATCTGCCTCATCAGCAGGAATTTCAGACAAACTGATATGTTTTACAATATCCTTGTCATTTGATAACTCAATTGAAAGAAAGTCAAAGCTAACATTCTCCGATTTAGGTTGCGATTTAGTAATCATGCTGCCTCCATATTGTATCTGCTTGAGTTCGTATTTTGCGTATTTTGCGTATTTTCGTTATATGGATGATATGGCGTATTTGTAAAAAGTGCAAGAATTGATACACTGTAACCGACCGTCTTCTTTATCCTGCTTAAGCTCAGATTGCTCTTTCTCTTTATGGCTTTTATGGAAGACAACCCAATTCCCTTCCTTTTTACCCACCTTTTCAAACCATAGAATTTGCTCCGTTAAAAGAACGGTAACAAACAGCCATAGAAACAAATCAACACTATATGTTAGTTTCCAGCCATTCCTTCCGGCCAGACAGCAAAGAGAAATGGTCAAAAGCGGTAACCAACAAGCAATTACTGTCTAATAGGGGGAGTTATGCCATGACAACGGTATACCTATTTTGATAGAACTGCTTACGTACTTGATGAATAAGGAATAGGCATGAAGAGTTATCCATACGTATTTTGGTTTCTCGTTATCACTACTGATCTGTACAGCAATCTCTCTGTATCAACGAAGAGACTGATCATCGTTGATACAGAGTTCGGATAGGAATTCTCCACTGGTTCGTAGTATCGGGTAAGTGACGAAATTTTCAGACAAAAATAATCCCATTAATCCGACTGTCAACGGATTCGGTGCCGCCAGCCAGCGCCCGACACTGGTAACGCCACCACCAATGTAACGCATCACCAATGCTTCACCGTCCGCTACCACACCGCGAGCGGTGGCGGTGGCTTCGGCCTTATCTTTGCTACCGCTAAACCACCGACAATGATGTAAGTGCCGGGATGCTTACCACAGGTAACCTTATCCCCTTCGCGAGCAGTCGCTCACCCATTTTTTGCCTCCGGCGTTACCTCGTCGGCACTGTCAAAGCAGAAAATCATTGATACAAACTGGGGAATATGGGGTAAGAACGTGATTGTCACAAACATCTAAGTGGAACTTGAAATGCAACTTTATATCTCGGACTATACCATTTTAAGTAAGTTTTTTATTTAATTATTCTTCGATAATTTAATTTTATAGAATTTCCCTAACCTTAATTTTATTTAAGAATAGCCATTGTCCGCAGTAGGCAAATTCAAACTCGGTTTTTAGATTGAAAACTCTATTTAGTTGATTATTCTGATAATTCCAAAATATGGTTTATCTAATTACAATGCTCTAGATACACCGTTTAAAAAGCATTCTTTAATTGATCGAATATTATTCCGATTAAATGCCATTTTTTCGCCATTATTCCGTTCCAAAAATAACACCTTCTTTTTCATTCTATTACCTATCATCGTTATAACAACCGCTCCCTCACGCTTCGGTTAATGACAGAAAATTTTTGATCTACGTCACTTAATTACTCATGACTTAAAAAGCTTATTCATTAATTTTGCTGTTTAGTAAGTAAACTAAAATGTTTTTATACAAAATAGTATTTTTAGTTATATTCGTTAATGTTAAAAGTATCATTATATAACAATAAAAGACTTAATTAATAAATATATGTATTTTGACGAGCAAGTTATTATATTCTATTATATTACCAAGGCATTTTGAGTATAATTAGTTAACAAACATGTCAGATAACAACTGAAATAATCGTTCAGGAGTCACTAATGCAACATATAAAAAACAGACCTAATAATATCACCCCACAATTAATTCATATGTGGGAAAACAGTGATGAACCTTGGGGAGCCAAAGATCTCCAATCAAGATTTATTTACGCCAATTCCGCTTTTTATCAACTGCATAATTTGCCTGAAGATTTCGATATTACCGGGCTTACATCAGGTGAATTACCCTCACCTATTTCAGAATATGAAAAAGAATTCCACCGTCAGGATCAAAAAGTTCTTCAAACTATGCAACGCGTTAGTTCACTAGAAACGCATCCATTTGAAGAACATAAGATTAAGCAAATCTATCTTTGTAATAAATACCCACTTTGTGACGAAAATGGCAATTGTATTGGGCTCACTTTTCATATGTGCAAAACCCAAAACTTTTCTACTGCTTACTATTATGATAAAACCCCTCCGGCAACGTTGGAATTTATCGCCCCTAATGACAAATTGACACAAACTGAATGGGAAGTTCTCTTTCTAACTCTGCGCTCATTAGATGAAGAGAAAATCGGTGAAGAGTTAATGATAAGTGCCGAAGATGTGGTTAATCATATTCAGTCAATTTACCAAAAATTCAATTTATCATTACACGAAGAATTGAAAGATTTCTGCAAAGAAAATAAACTTGATGTTTATATTCCCGCAAGATTTGTCACTATCGGCAGTATGGAATTAAATTGATTATAAAATTAAAAATCTAATTTTGAGGTTAGAAAAATAGAGGTAATAACATGGACAATAAATTAATCATTTCATCTCAAATTATTAATACAATGGAACAGAGTAATGCCCCCTGGGCAATAAAGGATAAAAACTCACGTTTCATTTATGCCAATCAAGGATGTAAACATCTTCAAAACATTTCAAGCTCCTTTGACTATGGGGGACGTTACGATGATGAAATTCCTTGGGGTGGTGCCGAATTTGCCAAAGAATATATCATTCATGATCAAAAAGTAATGGAAAAAGAAGAAAGAATATGTTTACTTTTAACACATAAATTTGGAAAAGAACAAATTCTTTCGTCTTATTTTTTTGAAAAATACCCTTTTTATCATGAAGACGGAAGCTGTATGGGAACGATATTTCATGGTTGGCAAGCTCAAGATTTCTCATTCACCCGGCTATTTCATGGAAAATTGCCAGCCAATATTATGTTCCAACCACCGACCGATCTCTTTACTCAACGGGAATGGGACGTTATTTTTCTGATGTTACACAAATATACTAGTAAGCAAATCGGTAGAATGTTAAATATTTCCTACCGTACGGTTGAAACCCATATCTCACGTATATATAAACGAATTGGTCTTCATTCTAGTCGTCAATTAGAAGAATATTGTCGTACCAATGATTATGATCTCTATGTACCAGAAAGGTTTGTGCATTCAGAAAGCAGAATGTTTCCTTAATCCTTAGATTAAAAGGAGTTATCACTAGTATGAAGAAGAACTATGCAATATCACCTCAGATTATTAGTACAATGGAGATGAACAATGAGCCGTTGGGAATAACGAATAGTTCTTCAAACTTTATCTACAGCAATGCAGCTAAAAAAAATTTATTCATAATTTTAAAAAATTATTTGATTATGAAGGGTTTTATGATCTTACATTACCCTAGGATTTGGGTAGTCGTGAGTTAAATTGATTATAAGATTAAAAATCTAATTTTAAGGCTAGAAAGAGGAATGATAACATGGAAAATGAATTAATTATTTCATCTCAAGTTATTAACACAATGAAGCAAAGTAATGAGCCCTGGGGAATAAGAGATAAAAACTCATGTTTTATTTATGGTAATTCAGCCACAAAAAAATTTATTCATAATTTTAAAGAGTCATTTGATTATGAAGGATTTTATGATCATGAATTGCCCTGGGATGGAGCCGAATTCGCCAAAGAGTACATCGCGCATGATCAAAAAGTGATAGAAAAAGAAGAAAGAGTATGTTCACTTATAACATGTCCATTTGGAAAAGAACAAATTCTTTCGTCTTATTTTTTTGAAAAATACCCTTTTTATCATGAAGACGGAAGTTGTATAGGAACAATATATCATGGTTGGCAAGCTCAGGATTTCTCATTTACCCGACTATTTCGTGGAAAATTGCCAGCCAATATTATGTTTCAGCCACCGACCGATCGCTTTACTCAACGGGAATGGGATGTTATTTTCCTGATGTTACAAAAATATACCAGTAAGCAAATCGGTACAATGTTAAATATTTCCTATCGTACGGTTGAAAACCATATCTCACGCATATGTAAACGAATTGGTCTTCATTCTAGCCGTCAATTAGAAGAATATTGTCGCACCAATGATTATGATCTCTATGTGCCAAAAAGATTTGTGCAACCTGGAAGCAGAATGCTCCCTTAACCCTTAGATTAAAAAGGAATATCACTAATATGAAGAAGAACTATGTCATCTCCCCTCAGATTATTAATACAATGGAGCAAAGTAATGCCCCCTGGGCAATAAAGGATAAAAACTCATGCCACATTTATGTCAATCAAGCATGTAAAAGCCTTCTCAATATTTCATGTTCTTTTGACTTTGAAGGACTTTATGATGATGAATTACCCTGGGATGGGGCCGAATTTGCCAAAGAATACATGGTTCATGATCAAAAGGTGATGGAAAAAGAAGAAAAAGTATGTTTGCTTGTAACACATAATTTTGGAAAAGAACAAATTCTGTCATCCTATTTTTTTGAAAAACATCCTCTTTATCATGAAGACAGAAGTTGTATAGGAACAATATATCATGGTTGGCAAGTTCAGGATTTCTCATTCACCCGGCTATTTCATGGAAAATTGCCAGCCAATATTATGTTCCAGCCACCGACTGATCTCTTTACCCAACGGGAATGGGATGTTATTTTCCTGATGTTACACAAATATACCAGTAAGCAAATCGGTACAATGTTAAATATTTCCTATCGTACGGTTGAAAACCATATCTCACGCATATGTAAACGAATTGGTCTTCATTCTAGCCGTCAATTAGAAGAATATTGTCGTACCAATGATTATGATCTCTATGTACCAGAAAGGTTTGTGCGCCCAGAAAGCAGAATGTTTCCTTAATCCTTAGATTAAAAGGAGTTATCACTAGTATGAAGAAGAACTATGCAATATCACCTCAGATTATTAATACAATGGAGATGAACAATGAGCCGTGGGAAATAACAGATAGTTCTTCAAACTTTATCTACAGCAATGCAGATAAAAAAAATTTATTCATAATTTTAAACAATTATTTGATTATAAACTATCCTAGGGTTTGAGGTAGTCGTGAGTTAAATAGATTATAAGATCAAATATCTAATTTTAAGGCTAGAAAGAGGAATGATAACATGGAAAATGAATTAATTATTTCGCCTCAAGTTATTAATACTATGCAACAAAGTAATGAACCTTGGGCAATCAAAGACAAAAACTCATGCTGGATTTTTTGTAATTCGGCACTTAGACAAATGCAAAATATCCCGGATTTATTTGATTATGAAGGGAAATATGATAGTGAACTCCCCTGGAACGGGGCTGAATTTGCAAAAGAATTCGTTATTCACGATAAAAGTGTTATGAAACAAGAGAAAAGAATATGTTCACTTGAAACACATACATATGGAAAAGATAAATTTCTATCATCTTATTTTTCGGAAAAATATCCAATCTATAATGATGAAAACGAATGTATCGGTCTCTTTATCCATGGATGGAAAGCCCAAGATTTCTCACTTACTCGACTATTTTATGGAAAACTTCCTGCCTCTATATTATTTCAACCACCGACTGATCTCTTTACTCAACGGGAATGGGATATTATTTTCCTCCTATTACACAAATATACCAGCAAGCAAATCGGTAGAATGTTAAATATTTCCTATCGTACGGTTGAAACCCATATATCACGCATATATAAACGAATTGGTCTTCATTCTAGTCGTCAATTAGAAGATTATTGTCGCACCAATGATTATGATCTCTATGTACCAGAAAGGTTTGTGCATCCAGAAAGCAAAATGTTTCCTTAACCATTAGATTAAAAGGAGTTCTCACTAATATGAATAAGAACTATGTCATCTCCCCTCAGATTATTAATACAATGGCGCAGAGTAATGAACCCTGGGGAATAAAAGATAAAAACTCATGCTTTATTTATGTCAATCAGGCATGTAAACATGTTCAAAATATTTCAAGCTCTTTTGACTATGAGGGGCTTTATGATTATGACCTTCCCTGGGATGGAGCCGAATTTGCTGAAGAATACATGACTCACGATAGAATGGTGATGGAAATAGAAGAAAGGATGCGTTCACTTATAACACATGTACATGGAAAAGAACAAATTCTTTCATCTTATTTTTTTGAAAAACATCCTCTTTATCATGAAGACGGAAGCTGTATAGGAACAATATATCATGGTTGGCAAGCTCAGGATTTTTCATTCACCCGATTATTTCGTGGAAAATTGCCCGCCAATATTATGTTCCAGCCACCGACTGATCGCTTTACTCAACGGGAATGGGATGTTATTTTTCTGATATTACACAAATATACCAATAAGCAAATCGGTATAATGTTAAATATTTCCTACCGTACGGTTGAAAACCATATCTCACGCATATGTAAACGAATTGGTCTTCATTCTAGCCGTCAATTGGAAGAATATTGTCGCACCAATGATTATGATCTCTATGTACCAGAAAGGTTTGTACACCCAGAAAGCAGAATGTTTCCTTAACCATTAGATTAAAAGGAGTTCTCACTAATATGAAGAAGAACTATGTCATCTCCCCTCAGATTATTAATACAATGGAGCAGAGTAATGAGCCATGGGGAATAAAGGATGAAAACACACGCTATATTTATGTCAATCAAGCATGTAAACGTCTTCAAAATATTTCAAGCTCTTTTGACTATGAAGGACTTTATGAACATGAATTGCCCTGGGATGGTGCCGAATTTGCTAAAGAATACATGGCCCATGACAGAAAAGTGGTAGAACAGGAAAAAAGAATATGTTCACTTGAGACACATATACATGGAAAAGAGCAAATTCTGTCATCCTACTTTTTTGCAAAATATCCTCTTTACCATGAAGACGGAAGCTGTATAGGCGTGATATATCATGGTTGGCAAGCACAAGATTTCTCATTCATTCGACTATTTCATGGAAAACTGCCGGCATCTATTATGTTCCAGCCACCAACCGATCTCTTTACTCTACGGGAATGGGATGTTATTTTCCTGATGTTACACAAGTATACCAGCAAGCGAATTGGTAGAATGTTAAATATTTCTTATCGTACGGTTGAATCTCATATCTCACGAATATATGGAAGAATTGGGGTTCATTCTAGTCGTCAATTGGAAGAATATTGTCGCACCAATGATTATGATCTCTATATGCCAAAAAAATTTATCCATCCCAAAAACAGAGTTTTTCTTTAACCTTTAGAATACAGGAGTTTTGCCAATATGAAAAATAACTATAAAATATCACCTCAAGTTATTAATACAATGGAAATAAGTAATGAACCGTGGGGAATAAAGGATAGTTCTTCAAACTTTATTTACGGTAATTCAGCCACAAAGAGGTTTATTCATAATTTTAAAGAGTCATTTGATTATGAAGGGCTTTATGATCATGAACTGCCCTGGGATGGTGCTGAATTCGCCAAGGAGTTTATTCTCCACGATAAAAATGTCATGGTTAAAGGCGAAAGAGTCTGTTCACTTGAAACCCATGTTTTTGGACAAGAGCAAACTTTGTCATCCTATTTTTGTGAAAAGTTGCCTCTTTATCATGACAATGGTAATTGTATGGGAATTATGTACCATATGTGGAAGGCTAAAAAGTATTCATTAACCTACCTACATCAATATTATGATAAATTACCGTCATCCATGCTACTCCAACCCCCTTCCGATCTTTTTACTCATCGGGAGTGGGATATTATCTTTCTCTTCTTACAGAAACAGCCCAAAAAACAGATTGGGAAAATATTGAATATCGCCTATCATGAGGTCGAAGAACATATGTCAAGGATATATCGTAAAATCGGGATTCACTCCAGTCAACAGTTGGAAGAGTATTGTCGAGCCAATAATTTTGATCACTATATCCCAGAAAGGTTTTTATTGTCTTAAATTACGTATTATTTCCCAGTCCCTACATACTACCTTTGTTAGTTATTTATTGATAAAATAGACGACCCTATGGAAATATGCTTTGCTTTCAATGATATATTTACATTCAATAATTCTAAAAAGCAATAATTATCTTAAAGGATATTTATGAATAAATCAGGATTTAAAGAAGTCCCTTTTATTACTCGTCAATTAACACATATATGGGACAGAAGCCCCGATCCTTGGTTTGTAAAAGATAAGGAATCTCGCTTTATTTATGCAAATACCAAGTTTATTAAAATCATTAAGTTACCTGAAAACTTTAATATCATAGGGTATAGCGTTGACGAATTACCAATACCTGTTAATGGTTTTGCCCATCACTTTAAAGAACATGATCGCAGGGTCTTAGAATGTATGCAGAAAGTATGCTCTGTCGGCACTTATCCTCAAGGTAATGGTCGGCCGCCTAAATCCTATTTTTGCGAAAAATATCCATTGATGAGTGAGGATAATCACTGTATTGGCATTATTTCTCACGCCAGAGAATTAGAGCACTTTACGGTTTATCATTATATTAAAGAGCATATACCAACCTCAGCCAGCCTCAGACCACCTAATGATTTGTTAAATGAGAAAGAGTGGATGGTTATTTTTCTATTTTGCTGCGGTATGAATAATAATGAAACATCCATTGAAATGAATGTTTCATGCCATTCGGTGGAAAAACATTTTGAAAGTATTTACGAAAAACTATCCGTCAGCTCATTGACTGAGTTACGATTACTTTGCAAAGAAAAGGGGTATGATCTCTATGTTCCACCAAGGTATTTTCTATCAATAGGTCATTTTATATTATAAATAATCGATTTTACTGTTAATTATTAATAATTCTATTGATCATTCAGGTAATAATAAGGGATACAATTAATGGCATCGCCGATCTTTACATTAATTCAGGATTTATAAGCCTTGAGCCTTGATATCGATTTCCCCATCTTTTCCTTTAAAGAGGGTACTCTCGCCGACACAAGGCGGGAGGGGAGTTTCGACGGGACGTTAGTCCCGTATAGTGTTTCACAACTTCGAGCATCGTCACACGCGCCGGCAAAATGAAAACGAGACCCAAGAACGGGCTTGTTGTCTGCCTCTCATACTGATGGAAAGCGGTATATCGGGAGTGGTTGAAGGTGTAGCAAGGAAGCGGCCTGTGCACAGCTTTGACTCAGGAGCCTTATCACTGTCTCCGCACCACTTCGATTAGGATTTATCCTTATCATCCGTCTCTCTAACGCGGGATCAGATTGACGGAATGTACCAGATAACCGGTAAAACAGTGGCGGAATGTCAAACTTTGATTCAGCGCCCACCGGATATGGCAGTGCACCAAGCTTATGAGCAACATGAAGTACCTGTTCGGCAATCTCATCATAAAACTCCACCAGCAATACTTTCGATTGTGCATTGGCGATAAACGCCTGTTTCACCTGCGGTATGATTCCCTGATTAAGCCGGACCACTAATGTTTCACTCACCTGAGCCTGCACAGCATGCATCACCGGAGCAAATACTAATCCACGCAATACTTCCAATGCCTGAAATCCCTGTACTTGACTGCCACCGGAATACATACTACGCCGGATGCGCTCTATTGCCGCTTGTTGACCTACCACAACACCGATACCTTGCGGGCCAAACAGTTTAAAGCTGGAGAAGGCCGATAACACAGCCCCCCATTCACAACCGATTCGTTCCACTTTCATGGCAGCATAATTATCGTCAACCAGAACCGGTAGTGATGCAGCATTCAATAGTGATATAACTTCTGCCAGCTCATAAGCATCATCAATTTTCTGCCGTGTGTGTTGTACTAACCCCGCCACCGGTGCATGTTGCAAAATCGCAGCCTGTATTTGTTCGGATTGATTGAAATCGGCCCGCACCAGATGTAAGCCCATCTGCTCGGCAATAATCGCCGTCGAGGGATATAACGGCGCATCATGAATCAGCAGGCTATTACCCGCATTAAGTAATGCCGACAACCCACAACGTATTGCCCCAGTTCCCGCCCCTTGTACTAACACAGCAGCCTCAGCAGAAAAGAAATCGGCAATGACCTGTTCAACGCGTTGCGTTATCTGTGGCCGGTTCAATCCCGGCACCAGCCCTAAATCTCCTGTGGTGAGAAAATCCGCACCTGGAAAATAGCGGCAGATAATATCAACTAAACGAAACTGCTTGTGCTGCGCCTGCTCCATACTCAGACTAGGTAATGGATATGTGTTCAATATCGGCTCTCCCGTGCTTCCCCTCTATTTTTATCATCACAAAAATTAGCTGATGCCCAACAGATAGATGACGTTAGCTAGCACACCAACCACAATCGTTGCAATCGGCCCAATCGCCATTTCAACCAAAGGACGTTTAGCCGTACGGTTGAGTAGATAAATACCCGCCACCACCATAAATCCCATGCCCGGCAGAATGGCGTTGGCAGCCATCATTCCCCCCACCAATAAGGCAACTTCTAACATGCGGGTAATAACAGTACGAATATGCTCACCACAAGCTTTGACTCCGGGATATTTATCCAACCAGATAGCAATTCTCGCCAGCAGTTTGATTTCTATAAACATAATCAAACTACCGGCAATGAAGGCAATCCACAGATTATTCGTGACTAACCCAGCGACAAACACGAACTTCATGCCGACCGGGCTATAAACCCCTGTCGCAATGGCTGTCATACCGACTAACGGCACAAAGCTGATCGCTCTGGCAAGCGCCACCAACATGGCGTTAGCCCCTTCCCCCTGCGCCATCAGTTGCAGTGATACCGGACCTTCCGCCAGCAGGCTGAGTGACATCGAAGCCGCTACCGCAGTCAAACCCCCACTTAATACCAGCAACCAGATGTTATTTTGAATGCGCTGTATCCGCGTGGAGAATAGTCCAACCAACGTCTCATTCGCACCTTTAGCCGGAGCAGATCCCTCGCCGGCTTTGGGAGCACGCTGTTTCATAGCAAAGTAGAACATCACAATCATTGAGATCAGCAGGGCTATCCCGTTAGGATCCAATTGCACCGGTTTGCTCAGAGCCCCACCAAAACTCAATGATCCTACCGCTTTCGTCGCGATATACCCCACCAATGTCGCAATCAGTACCCATATTCCTTTGCCATATCCGTATTGATAGGCCACAACAATCGCAGGAAACAGGGCAAAGCAGGCTACGATAGGATCGCCAACTTTACTCAGGTTACCCATGAAATTAACCGGCAAATGGGCAAAGATATCGACAACAGATCGTAAACCGGTCATCAAGGCAACGGCATATAGTGCTCCCAAGACAGCGGAAAGTATGAAACCTTTTTTACTGTTTGCACACCAAGTACCAATAACATCGGTTCCCAATAATAAGCTATGCACCAGAATAATCGGGGCGGTCAGCGAGAACGGAATACCAAAGCCGATAACCAACCCAAAACTTAGGGCAAAACTGGTGGCAGCCAGGGTTTTACGATTCATACGCCCTTCCAGATGCTCCGGCATTAAAGGACGTAGCCCATCATGAAATACTGCAATACCACGGTTAGCCATCATGGCAGATATCCCACCAATCACCGCCAACAAACCCGCTTTAAACGGATCAATTTCCATTAAGCGAGTGAAAAATTCATATTCCATTTTCCTGTCCCCATGAAGAAAGAATAGCCTTGATAACCACCGGAATAACCGCGTCTATATCCTGACCAGTAAAACCAAATGCCGTTTTCCCGGCGTTAACATGGGCAATAATTTCTTCATCAGGCAGGATCTTCCCTGGCATACTGATGGTGGCGCATTTGTCAATACCAACAATCGCAATTGCCATTGCCAAAGCGCCTCCACCGGTATTACAGGCTCCCAAATAGTAATCCGCATCACCACTCTTAAGCGCCATAGCGGCATCTATGTCGCCCATCACGGTAATGGATAAGGTTTTATCCCCGGCCAGACGGCGTAAAGTTTCAGCAATTTTTTCTTTCTCAATTTGTCCTCCAATAACAAATCTCATATGTTTTTCCTTTATTTGAAAAATAGCATTGGGTTATTACGTAACATCAAATCAATATCAGTTTGCGTTAATCCAGCCCGGTTTAGCATCGGCACAAAGGTGGTGATTAAATAAGCAAACCCATTGCCACCATTGGCTTTTAAGTGAGAACGACGGGTAATATCCATCGATAACATGACGCGGTTAAGCAAGCCACTTCGGGCCAGGGTCTGTAACATAGCGATCCGCTTTTCATCCGGGTAGTAATCGTTTTTTCCAATCGTGTCGAACTGGATGTAGGCCCCCTGTTCAATGATGCGCAAGATGTTGTCCAGATTATCTTTAAGATCACAGTGACCAATCACTACGCGTTCAGCATCTACACCGTGCTTTTTCAGTAATGCCAGTTGCTCAAGACCCATTGTGCTTAATGTCGTATGGGTCGAAACAGGACGCCCGGTCTCCAAATGGGCTATCGCCGCAGCATAAAATACTTTCTCTTCATCAGGCGTAATTACCCCCTTGCTGGAACCAATTTCCCCAATGACTCCGGCTTTCAGCGTCGTACCGTCGATACCCTGTTCAATCTCAGCGATCATTTCATCCGCCAATTGTCGAGCTGTGGTATGTGTTACATGTTCAGGAAAAAAGGCAGATTGGTAATAGCCAGTTGAAACTATTACATTAATGCCGGAGTCCCGCATCAGATCCAGCATAAACTGTGGGTTACGTCCCATGTAACGATTGGTCATCTCCACAATATTGTGTACACCCAGGCTGACCAGTGTTTTCATCTCTTCACAAATCAGGTCGTACTGATCCAACCGGCAGTCAATGTTGTTTTTAAATGACGATAAATCGAGATGCAGGTGCTCATGTGCATAGGTATAACCAGATGCATCAATTCTGTTTTTCTGGGTCATGAGTAAGAGAGTCCTCAGACGAAGAGAGTGGAACTGCGTCTGCTCACAGGCCATTTTCTCTATTAATCGGGATAGGGTTTCCTTGGCTGTCATAAAGCCCTTCCAAGACCAGATGCCCTGACTGGATACCGCTAACCAACGCCACATCACTGCGAGTAGCAAATATCTGGGTGCGAAAGCACAGCACGACAACACAGCCGACCGGAAATTCACCGCTCAGAGGAAAATGGTAATCAATGCTGGTGTCATCCATCGGTAACAAGTGCGTGGCGGTGATCTGGCCGTTTGGCAGGAATATCAGCGCGTTATGCGCCCGTCCACGACGGTAATAACCGCCCCCATAGCAGTAACTGTTACCGTTAAATCGGTGGGATATTTCCGTCAGATAGAGCATAGCAATGCGCTCTGGCTGCTCTCCCCGAAAATTGGCAAGGATTGTTCCTGTTAGCGCATGTCCAGGCTCGGTATGGGTAACGCCATACTTTGCCAGTAGCGGCAGTGTGCTACAGCTTGACGCCGACGGCGCATTTATCTGCGTCACCTCAACCCCAGTTTGTCGTAAAATGTCTTTTGCTTTCAGTAAAGTAAATAAGTTTGGCGCCGGCAGTGTCTGCTGCTGATCCTCTTGCCACAACAAGCAAGGAAAATGTGTCAATCCCGTCAGTTTTACACCGGGCATTGCCATGATGCGCTGAACGATGGTGTGCAATTCCGACAAGTGAAAACCCGCTTCCTGACCTGGATATAAATGATCATGATCATCATAGATTTTCAGCATAATGCGTTGCACATTTCCTTCACGCTGCGCCAAACTGGAAATTTCCTCCGCTTTTTCTAAAGAATATACTGTGATCACTTTCGGATGTTGCTGCATCACTGAGGAGATCATATGACGAGGGATCTGTACCAGATGGCCTGCATGACTAACCGGGATATTCCCATTCATCAAGACTCTGGCCTCTTTAAAATCCACCGCGGTGACACCCTGATAACCCAGTTCCATCAGTTTACGAGCCAACCAAGGGTTACGCCCCACCTGTTTGGTCATCAGATAAAGAGCAATACCATAATGCTCCGCTACCGCAAGCAATCGTCTGGCATTTTCTAAAACCTGATCAACGTCAATAACATAAGTATCAGGCAGTAAGACCCCTCGCGCCCATAATGTCTGGGCTGCCTCAATCAGTGCCGGATTTTGTTTGTTCAGCGCATGTATAAACATGCTGTACCTCCTGTACTCCTTCGGCGATCAATGCCACTGCAATAAGTTAGATGTTAAATCATCATTTTTTTGAATATTTGATGGAAAAAAAAATCCTTCATCTCTGTTGTCGTGTTATCACTGCCCCTTTGCCGCCCAAAGGCTAAACAAATTTGCCAGCAGATACCCCTCCTCACAGGGATGTAATTGCACGTCAAAATGTACTAATAGCGAAGCATTAATCGCTTGCAAATGAGAAAAGATTCTCGATTGACGCACTTCCATCAGCAGTTCAATATCCATTGAACTGATTTGTTCTCCCCGGCGTGAGCGCATTAACGCGTTGGCCATATGTGTTATTACTATTTCTCCTAACGCATTCCTGACAGGAATTTCCCAATCGTTTTCAAGCTGAGCCACAACTTGTAACATGCCATCATGAATATCCTGATCAATGACTTTTCCCTGATAGAGCAAATTCAGTCGATTTTCCATTCGTTAACGCCATCTATGCTAAATTAATAGCTTGGGTCCTGCTGACCTGCCAGTACACGTTGTTGATGAACTAATAACTCTGTTGTATTTACCATCGTACGTAAAAGTTGTTGCATCAGAATGTCATCAGCTCTGGTTAAAATCACCGCTTCAGAGGCTCGGATAAAACATGCACTTCCATGGAGCGGTACTGCAATAAGCTCCCTGGAACTGAGTTCAACTTCTCTGCTGACGTTCCAGATCACGGCATCAATGTCACCTTTCGCTACCTTATACAGGCTCTCGTGGTAAGAAATATCCACCAACGTGATATCCTGCCCGGCAAAGTACACTTCAGTCATGATTTTCTGGTCGGCAGAACGATGATCCAGCCCAACACGACGGATGTTATGTTCACCTCCTTTGCGATAAATCAGTTGGTGTGCACCAACATAGGTATGTGGTCCCAATTCAAGTACAGTACAAACATCACCTTGTTCCAAATAAGTTTGCGCCGCCAAATGTGATACCACCGCCAAGTCATAAATACCCTTACGCAAGCATTCCACCCTAGCATCTGAACCTCTCATGTGGGCGAAGTAAAATGGAATGCCCTCAAATTGCGCTTTCAGACCGCTTGCCAGCCCCTCATACAATCGGGTATAAGGCAGCGGCATTGCACAAACCACGTTACTAATATCAGCATGGGCTAACAGTGCTTTGTGATCCATACTGACCAAATAGCTACCATTGCGCCCCCGTCGTTCCACATAAACCGCGCCAGAACTCTCCAGTTTTTTTAATGCAAACTGAACTAACCCAACAGATAATCCATAGTCAGATGACAGCTCTTCAATCGTTTTCAACCGATTACCACAGCGCTCACCTAGCAGATAACGTGCCAGGCATGCTTGTGCAACCCCCTCTTTTTTAAGCAGCCCATGACTCATAATAATTCTTCATTTTTTTGAATATATTTATATCCAATTTAAGGAGGCAAATAACAATCGGAAAATAGCAAAAATGCGAATGAAGTCACGAATAAATAGGTAATTTTCTGAAATTTCAATGATTTTAGTTCGATAACTAATAATTTCTGTTTTTATGTTTTAGTTGTGGTCGTTTCTGGACGCTTAAGCAGTGCATAGATCAATCCTGCCAACAAAGTACCGGCGATAATCGACATCAAATAACCCAGTATTGGTGTGATAGCACCTGGAATCAACAGCACAAACAGACCACCGTGCGGTGTCATTAATTGCGCACTTATTGCCATAGAGATGGCTCCCGTCACCGCACCACCAACGATACAACATGGAAGCACACGTATCGGATCACGAACAGCAAAGGGAATCGCGCCTTCGGAAATAAAACATAAACCTAACACCAATGCGGCTTTACCACTTTCCCGCTGAACGTTATCGAACTTCTGCCGGGCAATCAGTGTCGCCACTCCCATAGCCAGCGGGGGAACCATCCCCGCTGCCATAATGGCAGCCATTGGCGCGTAGGTTTGCGAGCTAAGCAAACCGACACCAAACGCATAGGCAGCTTTGTTTATCGCTCCCCCCATATCAGCACACATCATTCCGCCTAAAATGGCTCCTAGCAGGAGTGCGTTGGTTGTCTCCATATGAGAAAGCCAATACGTTAGCCCCGCCATGATACCGGCGACGGGTTTACCAATAACGTAAATCATAATCAGGCCGGTGATCAGGCTAGCAAATAGCGGAATGATCAAGATCGGTTTCAATGCTGCCATACTCTGCGGCAATTTCACTTTGGTGTTAAGCAACTTCGCTACGTAACCGGCGAGAAAACCCGCAATAATACCGCCAATAAATCCCGCGTTCGTGCTAGTTGCCAACATGCCGCCAATTAAACCGGGTGTCAGACCTGGGCGATCCGCGATCGAGAAAGCAATGTAACCAGCCAATATAGGGACCATCAGAGCAAAAGCTGAGCTACCACCGATTTGCATTAACGCCGCCGCCAATGTACCCGATTCTTTAAATGCAGTGATGCCAAAAGCAAATGACAATGCAATGCACAGGCCACCCGCCACCACCATCGGTAACATATAAGAGACGCCCGTCAACAAGTGACGATAGATACCGGTATTCTCTTCCCTCCGGTCAGTTTTAACATTTTGCCCTTCCGGTTCGAAAAGCCTGGCTTCGACTAGCGCTCTATCAAATTCTTGCGCTGTTTTCTTCAACGCCAGCCCGGTGGAGGTGCGGTACATCGGTTTTCCGGCAAATTTCGCCAGATCTACGTCAATATCGGCAACGACTAGCACCAGATCCGCTTTTTCCACCTCTTCCGGCGTAATAACATTGCCCGCACCTACTGAGCCGCGCGTTTCCACCTTTACCCACCAACCGCGCTTTTTGGCTTCGGTTTCGATGGCCTCCGCAGCCATAAAGGTGTGCGCTACCCCTGTAGGACAAGCAGTCACCGCGACAATCCGTTTTGTATCACAACTGATGTCAGTTGCCGGTATCTGATACGGCTTCGCGTCAGCTTTTGCCTGCTGAAAGAAATTTTTCGGCGCATGCAATGCCTGTTCCGTGTCGCCGAGATAAACAAGCTTACCGTTCAATGTGTTATCGGTGGGGATGCGACTGCCAGTCACGACCACCAAATCGGCCTCTGCTGGATTTTCTGTTAGTATCAGTCCGTTTTCCGCCGCAGCGGCACTGAGGATTGTTTTCACCAGATAACTTCCGGCAAGTCCGAGTGAAGAATCAACGATAAGCAGCATTTTCATTATGCTTCTCCTGCTGTTAGCTAAAAGGGTTGTAGATCGACGCGCGCCATTATCACGGCAAATTGGGGATTTCTACTCTCGCGGCCCCTCCCCCAAACCGGAAGTAATCGCTTCACCAATGGCCGCTATCGCCTGCTGCGCATCATCACCATTGGCAGTAACATGAAGCCGATGGCCTTTTTTAGCGCCCAATGCCATGATTTTCATCAGACTATGGCCGTTTATCGGTTGACCGGCACCATCAAGATTGATGATGGTAATTTCACTGGAAAATTGCCGGATAACATTAACCAACAGAGCACCTGGGCGAGTATGTAAGCCATGTTCGTTGCACAGGACAAATTCCCCGCTGGATATGGCGCTCTGCGCCAGTACGCCACTGGTCAGTAATGTCAGCACTGTCGGCGCATCAGCTTTCAGCAAACATTCCGCTTTTTGTGCTAATAGCAAGTTACTTAAGTGGTGCAACACATTTAGCGGTTGGTCGTCAGCAATCGCAACCGTCAGCAACATCACCACCGGCTCGTTATCCCGCGTGAATAATCGGCTCACTGCCACAGCGCTGGTTAAGTTACCGTCGGGGCTATCACTGAGCCAAATGCCCTGCCCAAGATCCAGGGGTTTGCTGTTAATCACTTTGCTGACAAAGGTCGTATCTACGGCCCCCACTTGCTGTAACCGCCCGGCATTCAATGCCTGTAATGTCATCAGATCGCGGGCATTAACATCTAACGTGATCAAGCTGGTATCGAATTTAAACTCAGCCTGCTGAACTTCTCCCATTAGCAAGCTATGCAGTACCTGTGCTGACTCAATAGTTTTCAGCTGCTCTGCAATACGATCATCACTCAGTAAGTGTGTTAACTGACGCAGTAGTGCCAAATGCTCATCGGAACGCGCGGCGATACCAATAACCACATAACACATCGCGCCTTGATCCCATTCAATACCCTGCGAAAAGTGAAATACCTGTACATCGGTTTTCATGACCAGATCACGGGTATCTAGCGTGCCATGCGGAATGGCGATACCGTTGCCAAGGTAGGTGGAAATTTGCTTTTCACGTTGCAACATGCCGTCAACATAGGCATCACTGACGTTACCACTCGCGGCTAACATGGCCGCCACTTGGCGAATGGCATCTTCTTTACTGGTTGCAATTGCACCAGTATGGATATTTTGCAGAGCCAACTGGAACATAATTTTCTCCCTATTACCAAAAATAGAATCGTTTCAGTTTACGTAGAGAAAAAAACATTAAGTCCAATAAAAGAAAAAAGAGATAAAAAACTGAAACGTTTCAACGAGTGTGGAACATGACTAATTTTCATTCAATACTTATGTGAAATAAAATCGCAATTTTTTGAGATTACTCACATTTTTCCTGCCATCGTTTTTTTTCTATCTTCGGTTTAAGAGATTTGGTAAACCAATAACTCACGTGCCATTAATGAAATCATTGGCCGTCAATCAGTAAGAAGGAGAGAAGTTAGCTCTACAGATGGTTTTTATGTATGCGCCTTAACAGGCGCATACATCAGAATCACTTATTCAATTGAACAAGCATTTTCCTGTGGGACATAATCAAAGTGTAATTCCCGACTCCGATTCCTTTTTACACCCCAAACACCGTGGAAACGCTCTGCATTACTGGCAGTATACCGCACAGTATGGCGAATATTGCTGTGCCCAAGATAATCTTGTATCAACCGAGTATCTATTCCCCTATCTGCAAGTGCAAAACCACAGGCATGGCGCAACATGTGCGGATGAGAACCTACGGAAATATTAGCCAATTTCCCTAACTGACTAATAATCCTCTTACCGGATCTTGTCCTTCCGGGTGATCACCTTTGGCATGTTTTGACAATGCCGCTGAAATCTCTTGAGGAGATTTACCTGCATTTAACATAGCGGTACCCAGACTGGATGCTGACCGACCGTAATCCATCATTCCTTTGGGTAAGCTCAGGGCATTATTATCCGCAACAAGTAGAGTATCCAAACTCGCGATCATACTGGCTGGAATTAAGTAGCTAAGGATCTGAAGAGGATTTTCTTTTGCGAATTTCTTCTATCTTCGCCAATACCCAAATTCCAATTCCAATTCCAATTCCAATTCCAATTCCAATTCCAATTCCAATTCCAATTCCAATTCCAATTCCAACAGGCAATCCTGCACCAACTCCTACTCTCCCAGTGTAAATAAAATCATTCCAATGATAATTAAAATAACCATTTTCAAAATAATAAAATGCAGGTACAGCTAACCCTGCAATAAAGGCCAAAAGAAAAATAAACGATGTCCAGTAAGCTGTAAGTAGGATAAAAGCTTTTAATCCTATTCGTTTATTTTCCATTTTTAGCTCCATTTTCTTTTATCTGGTTTTCAATACCAGTGCCTATTACTGTACCTACAACAGTACCTCCGATAGCCCCACCTATTTCTGACGCTACAGGACTGATAACGACAGGAGCCAGTTTATCTGTAATTATTTTTCCACCTTTAGCACCTGCTACAGTACCAACAGCCGCACCTATAACAGCTCCAGTTGCATCTTCACCTTTAAGCTTGCTACCTAGCCAAGCTCCACCAATATTTACCCCTTCTGTATATATCAAACCTTTACCTTGGGTTAATGCTCCCACTCCGGCAGCTATAAGCGTGTCAGTATAACTGTAACTCTCGTTTGGTTTCATAGTGATAAGCTGTTTTCCGGTGTCAGATCTTGCACCAAGTAAAGCTCCACCCACTACGGCTGCGGTCCCAGCAACAGGCGCAACTAGAGTCCCTCCTACAGCAGAAGCACCTGCTCCCCAAGCGACTAACAATCCTCTTGCCGGATCTTGTCCTTCCGGGTGATCGCCTTTGGCATGTTTTGACAATGCCGCTGAAATCTCTTGAGGAGATTTACCTTCATTTAACATCGCGGTAGCCAGACTGGATGCTGACCGACCGTAATCTGCCATGCCTTTGGGTAAACTCAGGGCATTATTATCCGTTATAATTTAGTGGATAATAAAGTAAAAATCCTAACTCAAGACTGGGATTCTGTATTAATTCTAAGACTGTTATAAAAATCTATAATGCTATTTAGATCAGTATTCCATTCAGATATTTTCATTCCGTCTTCATTGTGCGTAGTACGCGACTCTATAAAGTTATTTATCTTCTCTGGAGTAAAACCTGGACATTCATCTAAAAAGAGGATGCTATTTTGCAAGAAAACCTCCTCACCTGCAAAATATATGACCCAAACAAATATGAAATTTGTGTAATCGGGCTCATACATTGATACAGCTAGCGCCACAGGCTTTTTACTGTGTATACCCTCCTCAAGAGAAGCTCGCCAACTCCGCTTGTAATCCTCAAAGCTCCAATAAGATAAAGGTATATGAACTGTTTCTGTAAATGTATCAATAATAATTGTTACAGGTAGAACTAGCTCATTGTTTTCTCTGATGGGTGCATCACCGGGAAATATACCAAACATCAATCAGTCCTTAACTCTGTTCAGATCACTATCGTAAGTCCCCATTCGCTTGCCTCTACGGTCAAACATTTTCCAACCATTAGTAACATTATGGCTATCAACATCGGGAGTAATATAGGTTTTACCATCAAAAAATACAGGTTGCCCATGTGAGTTAAATGGTGCTTTAGGAGGAGCTATTCTCCGATCAAAGCCTAATTTCCCTGCTGCCTCTTGTGCTTCTTTTCCTTTCAGAGCCAGATAAGCTAAGTCGTCTTTATTTGGCTCTTCCGGAATCGGCGTAGTTGTGGTATTCCCGCCAGTGTCCGGCTTACCTTCCGTATTACCGGTATGATTTGACGCAACACCAGACTGGTTTTCCTCATTGCCTGTATGGTTCGGTATA
Source organism: Photorhabdus sp. RM96S (assembly GCF_042879335.1). NCBI lineage: Bacteria > Pseudomonadati > Pseudomonadota > Gammaproteobacteria > Enterobacterales > Morganellaceae > Photorhabdus > Photorhabdus sp. RM96S. The sequence continues at coordinate 104,410 of NZ_JBHFKT010000018.1, forward strand.
CTACCCGGCTTTAACTGTTGGTTTCCACCGGTATGATTAGGATATTTCCTCAGCCAAAGTTGGTCCGGTCATCAATCAGATGGTGGCGTCTTAATTCTCACGACTTCCTTTCAAACGGGATAAGATCCAAATTCCTATTCCAGTCGGTATACCTGTTACTACCCCTTTTTCTACTGAAAAAACAACATCATCATGCCAACTAAAGATGAATGTTTCATTTTTCAAATAAACTAAAATCGCAGCACACATGCATCCTGATAAGACCACCATAATCATAATAATTGTGCAGGATAACAGAAGAATCAGTAATGACTTTAAATGAGTTATCATTTCGCTCCTCCTGATTTATCCAGCTTATCCTCAACTTTACTGCTTGTAACTTCACTGGTTATAGCACCACCAATAGCCCCTATAGTACTTGCCGTTTTATCTGATACTATAAGGAAATATTTATTTCCAGCGTCGATTACTTTTCCTCCAGCAGTACCTACAACATTACCAACTGCTGCACCTACTACCGGTGCAAGAGGGTTTTTATCCTGTAGTTTTGCCCCAACATAAGCACCTGTTATACTCGCCACTTCTGTAAACCAAAACCCTTTGCCTTGCGTTACCGCCCCCGTTCCCGTGGCTATCAGTGCATCAGTCATGTTCACAGAACCATTTGTAAGCTGATTACTAATGTTGGCTGTTCCACTGATTAGACCTCCAGCAAAAATACTGCCTACCGTTGCTCCCGATGGCAGCAGCACCGGTGCCACTACTGTGGACATCCCCGCGCCCCATGCTGTTATCAATCCTCTTACCGGATCTTGTCCTTCCGGGTGATCGCCTTTGGCATGTTTTGACAATGCCGCTGAAATCTCTTGAAGAGATTTACCTTCATTTAACATCGCGGTAGCCAGACTGGATGCTGACCGACCGTAATCCGCCATGCCTTTGGGTAAGCTCAGGGCATTATTATCCGCTGCATTCTTCCCTGCCTGCGCCCCGGTAACAGCGCTCCCGGTGGAGTCACCGGCAATACCGCCTGCCAGTCCTGCTGCTAGGGTGGAAAGGGTGCTGATAGTTTGCTTCTGCTCCTCCGTTAACTCACTGACTTTGGCCCCATCACCGTAAAGTTGCTTTATCAGAACTTGAGCGGCCAGTTCACCCGAAGCCGCACCGGCTGCCCCTGACAGAGCATTGTTACCACTCACCTCTGCCGCTACCGCGCCTAAAATCGCATGGGCCAGCGTATTGGTGGCGATATCCACCTGATGGGTTTGTGGGTCCGTCGTCAGCTCTTTTATCACGCCCGCCAGATAAGGAGAAGCGCCCCCGGCCAGCGCCTGACCGAGGTTGTTCCCCACTAAGCCCTGAATCGCTGCCGTGGCCGCCTGTAAGGCTTTCTGATAGGTTCCGCCGGTCCCGAAGCCAGATTCATTCAGTGCCTGCATGTAAGTGGTGTCATAAACTTGCTTATTGATATCTGCCGAAGTCGGGTGTGGATTGCCACTGTCGACCAGTTTTTTTCTGGCGGCCTCTTTGTCCGGTTCACTGATATGATCCAGTTTCGCTTTCGCCGCTTTGGTGGCGATAATTTTCCCTTCCGTACGGGCTATCTCGGTCATCTGGGCGCTGAGTTCGCCAATCAGTTGCGCCTGTTTCAGCCGTTGCTGCTCTTTCTCCTTATCAAATATCGGACTCAGGACATTGGCGGCGTTATCGGTATCGCGGCTGAGGGTCGCGACATCCTGCGTCTGATGCGCCTTATCCCGGATAATCAGGTTGCCCTCACTGACCGCAGCGTGCGTGGTGCTGCTGTCATGGCCCTGGTTATGGGAACCGGTCAGCGCATTGACTGCCAGATTATTCAGGACCTGACCGGCGGTCGGTTGACCCAGGCTAACGCCCGCACTCTGCTGCTCAACAGTAAAGTCCGCTTTATTTTGAATGTCCTTGAAGCCCAGCGTCCCGGTGTTCAGGGTGTTGTTGGCTTTGTCGGCGGTACTTGCTATCACCGCGCCGTCCAGTTGGGTGTGGTCGCCGACGTTAACCTGATAGCCGCTTTTGCCGGCAAACAGCCCGGTCTGCTCCTGCACGCTGTCATAGTTGCTGTGGAGTTTATTGCGGCTGGCATTGAGGCTCGCGGTGCCGTTAGTGAGGGGGCCCACGGTGGCGCTGACGCCCGCGCTGGCGTTGTGTTGCTGGCTGTCATAGCGCTGGCTGTCCTGCTCGCTGCTTAATGTCAAATGACGTTTTACGTCGGCGGTAATCTGCTCGCCGCTGACCTGAGCCCCTTTCAGCGTCGTGTCCCGGCCACTGTTCAGCCCGACGGCCTGTCCCGCCTGTAATGTGGTGTTAGTGTGACTGACGCCGTTGCCGTTTTCATGGCCGTTGCCCCGACTGACATTGGCCGAGACATTCAGGCCGGTGCCCCCCGGCCCGACAGTCAGGCCCACGCCCAGCGAGCTGCCGTGACTGCTGTTTTTGCCGGTGGTCTGTTCAGTGCTCTGGCTGGAGGAGAGCTGAATATCCCGGTTAGCATTCAGTTGCAGGTCTTTACCCGCCTGTAACTGGCTGCCCTGAATACGGATATCGCCATTCTGGCCTGATGCGCCTTTGCCATCCCCTTTGGCGGTTATGGTCAGGTTATCCCCGGCAGCGAGATGGCTGCCCTGTTGAGTGGTCTGGCGGTGCTGCTGTTCTGAACGGGAAGATTGACGCCCGTAGGACAGGCTCACCCCGGCCAGATTGTTATTGCCTTTGTCGTCACTGCCCTGAGCCTCCGCCAGTCGGCCAGCCTGCACGGCCTGTACCCCGCTCAGCGCGACTTTAGTATTTTGCAGCGCTTTCACTCGTGGGTCACTTTCAGTGCGGGCGGTTCTGGCTGTTTGCGCCGCGCTGTTGACGGCCCCGCCTGCGGCGCCACTCAGCGCCACGGTTAAGCCGCTCTGTTTTTGTTCGGTTTTTGTCGTGGTGTGATGGCGGTTTTCCGCACTGGTGATATCGACCTGTTGACCGGTCAGCGTCAGGTCTTTACCGGCAATCACCTCGCTGCCGTGAACCCGGAGCTGTTCTCCCGCTTTGAGGGTGACATTGCCCTGGCTGCTGCCGACCGTGCTGCCTTTACTCAGCTGGCGGTCACTGTCGGTGGTGGTTTTCTGGCTGGCCTGGCCTAATGTGAAGCCAATCCCGCCGGTCCCCATCAAACCGGATTTTTTCTCCTGCCGCAAGTGGGTTTCATCGTGCGCTTCGGCTGCGGTGGTGACGGTGAGCTGATGACCGGCGTTCAGGCTGACATCCTGCGTGCCAGCGACGTTACTGCCGATGATGTTTAGGTCTTTACCGGCCTGTAGAGTCACTTTATTGCCACTGAATGTGGTGCTGAGCGCCTGCCGGTCATGCACTTCATCGTGGGTTTCCACTGACGACTTCGACAGCCAGCCTTTGCTGGTTTGTTTACTGTGCTCCACTAAGTCGGATGAGGCCGTCCCGGTGGTCAGCGTCAGGTTATTCCCGGCCTGCGCCGTCAGTTGTTGACCGGCGTTAACGTGGGCGGCAGTGGCGTTCAAATCCTGCCCGGCTTGCAGGGTCACCTCACCGGCGCCGGTTATCTGGCTGCCGATATCCTGTTGCTGGGTCAGATGGCGATAGTTATCTTTCCCCCAATTCCCTTGCTCTGTGCGGCGCGTGCTTAAGGCGTCCAGCGTCAGGTCATGGCCTGCCGTTATCTCGGTGTGACTGTCTTTACCGGCATTCTTGACGTCACTGGCGGTTAATTGCACATTGTTGATGGCGCTCAGCGATAAGGCGCCCTTATCGTTCCGCACATAGATGCCTGCCGGACGGTCTAACCAACGGTTAGCCTCATCCCCGCGCACCGTCGATGCGCTGATGATATCGCGGCCTTTCAGAGTCACCCGGTCATCCCCCTGAATCTGGCCGCCCCGGTTGGTGAGCGTCTGTTGGGCCGCTAAATCCACTTTGCCGCCGCGAATAAAGCCGCTGTTGGTTAGATTGTTGGCGGTCAGTTGGGTGACGTCACGCCCGCTAATTGTGCCGCTGTTAGTGATATCGCCCTGACTGTTGAGCGCCACGGTATTCCCGGCCAGCAAAGCGCCGTCACTGCGCAGATCGCCCTGACGGACGCGGGCGTAAACCTGCGGCACGGTGACCACCTCGCTAGTGCCATCCGGCAAGGTGACGGTTTGGTTAGTCAACCAGATAATGTCTGAGGTCAGCAACGCCATCTGTGCCGGGCTTAAGGCGACGCCCGGCGTTAATTGCTGCTGTTTGCCAAAAGCGACACCGGCATCCATCAGCGCTTTAAACTGGGCTTCGTCGTTGTTGTAGCCCGGCAGATAGCGCTGGCCGGTCAGTTGGGTGATTTGGTCACGCACCAGACGCTGTTCGTAGAACCCATCGCCCAGGCGTTTGTGAACCAGCGCCGGGTCGTGCGTTAACTGTTGCCGCATGTAGTCCGAGCCGAGCCACTGTTTATACTGGGTAAATTTCGGGTCGGTCTCGACCAGATAGTGGCTGTCACTGCCCGGTTGCACGGTATACAGGCTGTTATTCGGCAGGCGGGTATCGGGCGTCACCACGCGTATCACTGGGTCGACTGTTTGTCCTTTGACGGTTTCCGGGGGCAAACTCAGTTCAAACGGCTGACCGGGGGGCAAGACCAGCGGCTGATTTTTGATACCGTTCACCGGTGTGATCGTCGTGGGGGCAGCGTGTATCTGACCGGTTTGTCGGTCGGCGATGGTGATACCGGGGGCCGCCGGGCGGGTATGCTCCTGCCAGGCCAGCGTTTTCAGGTCGAGGGTTTCTATCACTGGGGCGGGGGCATAATTGCTGCGGCTTTTTCCCTGCGAGGTTTTGGTGCCACCGAACCCGAACTTTTTCTTTTTGGTTTTTTTAGCATACCAGTGGGTC